>NZ_QTPY01000008.1:0-253796 GCF_003857765.1 Burkholderia sp. Bp9016 | reverse complement strand
GCACTGAATTACCTTGCGCCGTCAGAGTTTGCGGCGAAACATCGGGCAACCGCGGATGCTCCTGCCGCTTTCCAGGAGCTGGTTTAAAGGGACTTTGCTAGAAGCCCATTGGCCCGATTGAAGGGGGCAGGTCATCGGGGCCACTACGTTGCGTCGGACATACGTCGGTGATGTAGAGGTTGATGATGTCTTCGAGCGTGTGCGCTTCGGCCTCACTGCGACTGACGAAGCTTCCGCGATCCATCTCCGTTTCGACGGATCGCGCCCATCGCTCCGCATCGGTGCGAGTGTTGAACGTTTTTGCTTCGTCGGCGAATCCTCGACGCCGAACACGTACTTGCCATTTCCCGTCTCGTTGGCGAATTGAAGCCATTCCAGTCTCCTGTGGGACAGGAGTGGGACAAGATCGATTTTTCGTATGCCAGCAGTCAGATTCGAGGCGATTTCGTCAGACGAAGTTGATACCGGGGTGGTCGGTATGGCATCGAGGAAAGGGCTTACGAAACAAAGCCTTAATCCTCCGCCTTCCAGTCCCCCGACTTCCCGCCGCGCTTCTCCCGCACGCTCACGTCGGTGATCACCATCCCGCGATCGACCGCCTTGCACATGTCGTACACGGTCAACAAGCCGACCTGCACCGCGGTCAGCGCCTCCATCTCGACGCCGGTCCGGCCGAACGTCTCGACCTGCACGACGCAGTGCACGCCGGGCAGCGTGTCGTCGAGCTCGAAGTCGACGGCCACGCGCGTCAGCGCGAGCGGGTGACACAGCGGAATGAGGTCGGCGGTGCGCTTGGCACCCTGAATCGCGGCGATGCGCGCGACGCCGAGCACGTCGCCTTTCTTCGCCTTGCCGTCGCGGATCAGCGCGAACGTCGCGGGCAGCATCCTGATCGTGCCGCGCGCGATCGCGATGCGTTGAGTTTCCTGCTTGCCGCCGACGTCGACCATGTGCGCGTGGCCGGCGGCGTCGAAATGGGTAAGTCCTGACATGTCTTGCTCCGATCTCATGCGTCGCGGCCGGTCGATCCACCGCGTCCGGCGCCGTGCCGCGGTCGCATGCAACGTTTCAACGGGCGCCTATCATAGCAGCGGCATGCGTGACGCCGGGGACGCAGAACACCCGTCCGCGGCACGAAACAGTCGTGATCGCACCGTTACAATGACCGGAATCTTCAGACCAGACGCCGCGATGCGTGCCCGGCGCGCGGGACGGCGTCGCTTTCAACCTGCCATGCGTGTCAAACAGTTGCTTGCCGTGTTGCTGTCGGCGGCGCTCGTGCTGCCGCCGAGCAGCCATGCACAGCGCGCGTCCGCGCCGCCGCTCGAGCCGGCGCCCGGCGCTGCGCCGTCGATTTCCACGGTGCCGTCCGGCATCGCGACCGGCGTATTCGGCACGTACGGCGGCGCGGAAAGCCGTTTCTCGGGCGCCGGCGGCGCATCCGCGCCTGCCGCGAACCTGCGTGCACCGCTGCGCGCGCTGGAGCTGCCCGATCTCGGCGACGGCTCCGGCGGCTCGCTGACGCCGCAGGCCGAGCGCCGTCTCGGCGAGCGCGTGATGCGCGAGGTGCGGCGCGACCCGGACTATCTGGACGACTGGCTGGTGCGCGACTACCTGAACGCGATGGCGGCGCGGCTCGCGGCCGCGGCCGCGGCGCGCTTCATCGGCGGCTACATGCCGGACTTCGAACTGTTCCCGGTGCGCGATCCGCAGATCAACGCATTCTCGATGCCGGGCGGCTTCATCGGGATCAACAGCGGGCTGGTGGTGACGACGCAGACGGAGTCGGAGCTCGCATCGGTGGTCGGCCACGAGATGGGGCACGTGCTGCAGCGGCACATCGCCCGGATGATCGGCGCGAACGAGAAGACCGGCTACACCGCGCTCGCGACGATGCTGCTGGGGGTGCTGGCGGGCGTGCTCGCGAAAAGCGGCGATCTCGGCAGCGCGATCGCGGTGGGCGGGCAGGCGTATGCGGTCGACAACCAGCTGCGTTTCTCGCGTTCGGCCGAGCGCGAGGCCGATCGCGTCGGCTTCCAGCTGCTCGCAGGCGCGGGCTACGACCCGTACGGAATGCCGGGCTTCTTCGAGCGGCTCGATCGCGCGTCGATGGGCGACGCGGGGGTGCCGGCCTATGCCCGTACGCACCCGCTGACGGGTGAACGGATCGCCGACATGGAGGATCGCGCACGCCGCGCGCCGTACCGGCAACCGCGCCAGTCGGCCGAATACGGTTTCGTGCGGGCACGGCTGCGGATCCTGCAGAACCGCGCGCCGAACGACATCGCGGCCGAGGCGCACCGGATGCAGCTCGAGATCGACGAGCGCACCGCGCCGAACGTCGCGGCGAACGAGTACGGCATCGCGCTCGCGAACACGCTGCTCGGCCAGTACGACGCGGCCGACAAGGCACTCGCATCGGCACGCAGTGCGTTCGATGCGCGCGAGCGGCGCGAGGACGATCCGGAGGCGAGTTCGCCGAGCCTCGACGTGCTGGCCGCCGACATCGCCCGCCGCGCGGGCCGGACCGACGACGCGGTGCGGCTCGCGGCGCTCGCGCAGCGGCGCTGGCCGGCGTCGCACGCGGCGATCGTCGCGCACCTGCAGACGCTGCTGGCCGCGCGCCGCTTCGCCGAAGCGCAGGCGCTCGCGCGCACGCAGGCGAAAGCGGACCCGGAGCAGCCGGACTGGTGGAGCTACCTCGCGAAGGCGAGCGACGGCAAGGGCGACGTGCTCGCGCGGCGCCGCGCGCTTGCGGAGAAACTGGCGCTCGACGGCGCGTGGTTGTCCGCGATTCGCCAGCTGAAGGAAGCGCGCGACGCGAAGGACGTGTCGTTCTACGACCAGTCGATCATCGGCGCGCGGCTGCTGGAACTCGAGGCACGCTACAAGGAAGAGCGCGAGGACGAGAAGAACGGCCGCGGGTAGCGGCCGTCAGGCGGACAGGAGCAGGGTGGAGCGAGTCAGCTTTCGCTGCCGCCGCCATCGGTTTCGTCGTGCGCCCGCTGAGCGGGACTCGCGACGAAGCCGAACTTTGCAGGCACGTCGGCGCACGCGAGACTGCCGAGCCGCAGCGTGCAACCGTCGCGCCAGCGCAGCACGGGCGGCGCGGCGTCGAAGTCCGCATGATCGGCGAACAGGCCGAGGTCATGGTCGTGGAGTGCCGCGACGCGCGGCGGCGTGCCCGCATCGCGAAACAGCACGCCGCCCGCATCGTCGAGCCACGCGGCGTCCGGTTCGAACGGCGTACCCGTCTGGTCGGCGAGCGTGAGCTGCCCGTCGCGTTCGGCGAGGCGCACGACCCACGGCGTATAGGCGAGCTCGACGTACACGCGCTGCGGCCCGTTCTGGAAGAACCACTGGCCGTGTGCATCGCATTCGTAATTGCGGCCGATGAACGCGTTCAGCGCCGCGTGCCGGATCGGCGAGCCGAGTTCGCCGGCGGCCTGCGCGGCGTCGTCGCGCAGCCGCCATTCGCCGCGCCGGTCGAGCAGCAACCAGCCGGTGCAGTGCGGCACGTTCGGCCATTTGGCGAGTGACTGCCTGACGATGTCATCCATGGTCGACGAATTTCGAGCAATAGCCGAACACCCGCGCCGACAGCCAGTCGAGGCGGCCGGGGAACGGCCCGGTCATGAATCCCGCATGGCCGCCGTGCGCGGGCTGGTCGAGTTCGACGGCCGGCGAGACGTCGGCGGTGCTCGGCAGCGCGGATTCGGGCAGGAACGGATCGTTGCGGGCGTTGAGAATCAGCGTCGGGACGTCGATCGCGGGCAGCAGCGGGCGGGTCGTCGCCTGCGTCCAGTAATCGTCTGCATCCGCGAAGCCGTGCAGCGGCGCAGTCACGACTTCGTCGAAGTCGCGCATCGTCACGGCGCGCAGCATCGCGTCGCGGTCGAACAGCCCCGGATACTGATCGAGTTTCGTGAGCGCCTTGCGCTTGAGCGTCTTCAGGAAGCTGCGCGTATAGACCATCGCGAAGCCCTGCGACAGCGCGCGGCCGCCCGCATGCACGTCGATCGGCGTCGAGATCGCGGCGGCGGCGCGGACGATCGACGTGTCGCTGCGGTGCTCGCCGAGCCAGCGCAGCAGCACGTTGCCGCCGAGCGACACGCCGGCCGCGACGATCGGCCCGCGATGCTGCGCGGCGAGCCGGCGCAGGATCCAGTCGACTTCGGCGCTGTCTGCGAGATGGTAGAACCGCGGCTGCCGGTTGATCTCGCCGCTGCAACTGCGAAAGTGCGGGACGACCGCATGCCAGCCCTTCGCGCGGGCGGCGGCCATCATCGCGAGCGCGTAGTGCGAGCCGGAACTGCCTTCGAGGCCGTGGAACAGCACGAACAGCGGCGCATCGGGCGGCGGTGCCGCGCTGTCGAGATGCGCGACCCAGTCGAGATCGATGAAGTCGTGGTCGGGTGTTTCCCAGCGCTCGCGCCGGTATGCGACGGCCGGGCGCCGCGCGAACAGTGCGGGCACGATGGTTTGCGCATGGCTGTTCGGCAGCCAGCGTGGTGCGCGATAGCGCAGTGAATCGTCGTCGGGGGCCGGGGCCCCGGTCAGCGGCGAGGTGGGCGGAGAAGCCGTACTCATGATCGCCCCGCTAATGCGTTGCTTCGTTCTTCGTCAGTGCAGCGGACCCTGCCCGTGACGGATTTTCGCGGCGAATTGTCCGGCCGCTTGTTCGGGAATCGGGCTCGCGTGAATGTGCGCGATGCGCCACTCGCCGCGTTCGTGGATCATCACGTACGTGGCGAAAACCATGTCGGGGTCGGCCGTCAGGTCGGCCTGCTGATGCGCTTCGGCGATCGTGTAGACGACGGTGCCAAGGCTGTCGTAGACGCGGATGTCGAGCGGTTCGATCGTCACCGGGCGCGTCGCGAGCCGGTTGGCCAGCCCGCTGCGGATCTGGTCGAGGCCGTGCAGATGCTCGCCGTCGGCCCAGACGCAACTGGCGAAATCCTCGTCGATCCACAACCCCAGCAGCGCGTCGAGATTGGCATCGGCGACGGCCTGGTAGTAAGCGTTCAGCGTATCGGCAGCGGCTTCGAAGAGGCGGGCAAAACGTGGCATCGGGGTTATCTCTCGCGCGCGTCGCGCGCCGTATTCAGCACGGCGGCCCGCATGAGGCCGCCGTACACCGGTGAATCGGATTGCCCGGCGCGTCGTGCGACGCTGCCGGCCAGGGTCAGCGCTGCCCGACGAGCATGCCGCGCAAATCGCCGAATACCTGCTCGGGACCGAGTTCGCGCAGGCAGTTCAGATGACCGAGCGGGCACTCGCGTTCGAAGCAGGGACTGCATTCGAGATGCAGCCATTGTACCTTCGCCAGCTCCGACAGCGGAGGGGTGTGGCGCGGATCGGTCGATCCGTACAACGCGACGAGCGGCCGGCGCAGCGCGGCGGCGACGTGCATCAGCCCCGAATCGTTGGTGACGACCGCGTTCGCACGCGCGATCAGCGCGCAGGCCTCGGACAGCGACGTCTGCCCGCACAGGTTGCGCACGTTCGGCGCGTGGTCGGCGATCGCTTGCGCGGCGGCCGAATCCTTCGGCGAGCCGAGCGCGACGATCTGCGTGTACGGGAACGACTGGTGGACGATCGTCGCGAGCGTCGCGAAGTGCTCGGGCGGCCAGCGCTTGGCCGGGCCGTATTCCGCACCGGGGCAGAACACGACGAGCGGCTTGCGCGTATCGAGGTTGAAGCGCGCGGAGACGCGCGCCGTCTCGTTCAGGTCTGCGTCCAGGCGCGGCGGCGGCAGCGTCTTCATCGACTCGGGCAGCTTCGCGCCCGGCGCATACGCAAGCGCCGCATAGTGGGTCGTCATCGGCGGACGCTCGCCCGACTTGTCGGGGTTCGCGTGCCGCACGTTCAACAGTCCGTAGCGGTGCTCGCCCGTGTAGCCGATCCGCAGCGGAATGTTCGCGAGCCACGGGATCACTGCGGATTTCAGCGAATTCGGCAGCACGTACGCCGCGTCGTAGCCGACATCGCGCAGGTCGCTCGCGAGTTGCCAGCGACGCAGCAACTGCAGCTTGCCGTGCGCGAGGTCGGTCGCGTAGACATCGTGGATCTCGGGCATCCGCTCGAGTACGGGCGCGACCCAAGTGGGCGCGACGGCATCGATCGCGATGCGGGGATGGAGCTTCTTCAGCAGCGCAAAAAGCGGCTGCGCCATCAATGCGTCACCGATCCAGTTCGGTGCGATAACCAGCGCTCGACGCATCAGGTCGACTTCCGATGTCGTAATGAAGCACGGCGCGCGGGCGCCGTGTTCGGGTTGTCAGAACAGGAAAAGGGCGGCGTGCCGGATTTCCGGCGGCGCCGCCTCGCGAGCGGCGGGCCCGCAGGCCCGGCCGACCGGGCTCAGTGGCCCTTGACCACCTCGCCGTCGCGCAGCTTGTAGCGCGTGCCGCAATACGGGCAGCGCGCTTCGCCGTGCGAAACGTCGATGAACACGCGCGGGTGCGCATTCCAGCGCGTCATGGCCGGGTTCGGGCAGTAGGCGGGAAGATCCTTGGCCGTCAGTTCGACCAGCGGCATTTCCTTGATTTCACTCATGAGACGTTCTCTTTTATCACTCTTTTGCGGGGCGGTCGGTGCTGCAGCGCACTCAGACCTTCGTCAGCCAGTGCGCGTACTTCGCGTTCTTGCCCGACACGATATCGAAGAATGCCGACTGGAGCTTTTCAGTGACCGGCCCGCGGGCGCCGCTGCCGATCGTGCGGTTGTCGAGTTCGCGGATCGGCGTGACTTCGGCGGCCGTGCCCGTGAAGAACGCTTCGTCGGCCGTGTAGACCTCGTCGCGCGTGATGCGCTTCTCGATCACCTCGATGCCGGCGTCCTTCGCGAGCGTGATGATCGTGTCGCGCGTGATGCCGTCGAGGCACGACGACAGATCCGGCGTGTACAGCTTGCCGTGGTTCACGAGGAAGAAGTTTTCGCCCGAGCCTTCCGACACGTAGCCGTCGACATCGAGCAGCAGTGCTTCGTCGTAGCCGTCGGCGGTCGCTTCCTGGTTCGCGAGAATCGAGTTCACGTACCAGCCCGACGCCTTCGCGCGCACCATCGACACGTTCACGTGGTGGCGCGTGAACGACGACGTCTTCACGCGGATGCCCTTCGCGAGGCCGTCCTCGCCGAGGTACGCGCCCCACGGCCATGCGGCGATCGCGACGTGGATCGTGTTGCCCTTCGCCGACACGCCGAGCTTTTCCGAGCCGACCCAGATGATCGGGCGCAGGTAGCACGACTCGAGCTTGTTCTCGCGCACGACTTCGAGCTGCGCGGCTTCGAGCGTCTCGCGATCGAACGGCACGTCCATCTGGAAGATCTTCGCCGAATTCTGCAGACGTTTCGTATGCTCGGGCAGGCGGAAGATCGCGGTGGCGCCGTCGGCCGTCTTGTACGCACGCACGCCTTCGAAGACGCCCATGCCGTAGTGCAGCGTATGGGTCAGGACGTGGATCTTGGCGTCGCGCCAGTCGATCAGCTTGCCGTCCATCCAGATCTTGCCGTCGCGGTCGGCCATTGACATAGGATTCTCCTGGAAGCAGTGGGTGCTGCGGGTAGTGTGCAGCGTTGAGCCGGAAAGACGCTTATTTTAGCGTCATTTGGGGGCGAGCCGGTCGGTCGGCGCGGGGCCGGCGCTATAATCGTCCGGCACCGATTCCAATAACGACGGGCCGTGCCGGCAGGAGACGCCGGAGCCCGGACGAACCGCCCGCTGCGGCCCGCTTTCCCATGCTCGCTCGATTGTCCGCCACCGACCGCTTCGCGCTGATCCAGGGCGCGCGCGACTATTCCCCGACATTGATGGCGATCCTGTCCTGGGGGCTCGTCACCGGCATCGCGATGAGCAAATCGGTGATGACGCTCGGCCAGGCGAGCGCGATGTCGATCTTCGTCTACGCGGGCTCGTCGCAGCTCGCGGTGCTGCCGCTCCTCGTCGCGAAGCTGCCGATCTGGACGGTCCTGCTCACGGCCGCGATGGTCAACATGCGGTTCGTGATCTTCAGCGCCGGGCTTGCTCCCCATTTTTCCTACCTGCCGCTGTGGCGGCGCCTCGCGATCGGCTATTTCAACGGCGACGTGATCTACCTGCTGTTCCAGAAACAGGGCTTCGCATACGGCCACGTGCCGGGCAAGGAAGCGTACTTCTGGGGGATGGCGCTCGCGAGCTGGGTGTCGTGGCAGGTGTCGTCGCTCGCCGGCATCCTGCTCGCGAGCTTCTTTCCCGCGAGCTGGGGGCTGGAGCTGGCCGGCACGCTCGCGCTGATTCCGATCATGGTGTCGGCGGTCGCGAACCGCTCGACGCTTGCGGCCGTCGCGGTTGCGGGCATCGTGTCGCTGATCGCGTTCGACCTGCCGTACCGGCTCGCGCTGCCGCTCGCGGTGCTCGCCGCGCTCGCCGCCGGCTGCACGGCCGATTTCTTCGTCGAACGCGCCGACTGGCGGCGCATCCGCACCGAAACCGTGCACGAAAAGGAAATCGAATGAGCGCGACCGAAATCTGGATCGTCATCGTCGGGATGACGATCGTCACGGCGGTCACGCGCGCGCTGTTCCTGATCGGCGGCGAACGCACCGTACTGCCGGAGCGCGCGCAACGCGCGCTGCGCTATGCGCCGGCCGCCGCGCTCGTCGCGGTCGTGCTGCCGGACGTGCTCGAAACGCCCGCCGGGATCTCGTTCGCGCTCTCCAACCATCCGTTCTATGCGGCGCTCGCCGGTCTCGGATGGTTTTTGTGGCGGCGCAGCATGCTCGGCACGATCATCATCGGGATGCTCGTCTTCACCCTGCTGCGGCTGATCTTCTGACGGGTCGTCGTAACGGCCGGCCGTGCGCGGGCCGCCCGGGGGCTGTATTGCTGCGATGCAGCAATGCGTCGAATGTCGCGCGCAATCCCAAATAGGCGGAATTCGCCGCCGCGCGGGTCAGTCTGCCGGGTGGATCGGCTAGAATGCCCGTTCGAGATTTTTTACCCGTGCGCGTCATGCGAACCGCCAGCCACGGCCGCATCCGGCGCCCTTTCGCGGCAGCCCGCGCACGTTCAGCGTGAACCCCCTTTCCCCATCCACTACTTCAATCTGTTCAACATGAGCCAAGTCAAGCGTCTTACCGACCTGATCGCCGCCGGCCAGCTCGCCGGCAAGCGGGTGTTCATCCGCGCCGACCTGAACGTCCCGCAGGACGATCACGGCAACATCACCGAAGACACGCGCGTGCGCGCGTCCGTGCCGGCCATCCAGGCCGCGCTCGACGCCGGCGCGGCCGTGATGGTCACGTCGCACCTCGGTCGTCCGACCGAAGGCGAATTCAAGCCGGAAGACTCGCTCGCGCCGGTCGCGAAGCGCCTCGCCGAACTGCTCGGCCGCGATGTGCCGCTCGTCTCGAACTGGGTCGAGAACGGTGTGAACGTCGCGCCGGGCCAGGTCGTGCTGCTCGAGAACTGCCGCGTGAACAAGGGCGAGAAGAAGAATTCGGACGACCTCGCGCAGAAGATGGCGAAGCTCTGCGACGTGTACGTGAACGACGCGTTCGGCACCGCGCACCGCGCGGAAGCGACCACCCACGGGATCGCGAAGTACGCGCCGGTCGCGTGCGCGGGCCCGCTGCTGGCCGCCGAACTCGATGCGCTCGGCAAGGCGCTCGGCAACCCGGCGCGTCCGCTGGTCGCGATCGTCGCGGGTTCGAAGGTATCGACCAAGCTGACCATTCTCAAGTCGCTGGCCGGGAAGGTCGACCAGCTGATCGTCGGCGGCGGCATTGCCAACACGTTCATGCTCGCGGCCGGCCTGCCGATCGGCAAGTCGCTCGCGGAAGCCGATCTCGTCGCCGAGGCGAAGGCGATCATCGACGAAGCGCGCGAGCGCGGCGCGTCGGTGCCGATCCCGACCGACGTCGTGACGGCCAAGGAATTCTCGCCGACGGCCGTGGCCACGGTGAAGCAGGTTGCCGACATCGAAGCGGACGACATGATCCTCGACATCGGCCCGGATACGGCCAAGGCACTCGCCAGCCAGCTCGAGAAGGCCGGCACGATCGTGTGGAACGGTCCGGTCGGCGTATTCGAATTCGACCAGTTCGGCAACGGCACCAGGACGCTCGCCGAAGCGATCGCCAAATCGTCCGCGTTCTCGATCGCGGGCGGCGGCGACACGCTCGCAGCCATCGCGAAGTACGGCATCCACGACCAGGTCAGCTACATCTCGACGGGCGGCGGCGCCTTCCTCGAGTTCCTCGAGGGGAAGAAGCTGCCGGCAGTGGAAGTGCTCGAAACGCGGGCGGCCTGAGCGTGGCGGCGCGCGCAGGGTTGACCAAGGCCGTGCGCTCCGCGAAAGCGGAGCAGCCGGCCGGCGCGGGCAAGCGCAAACGCGCGCCCGCGCGGGCGAACTCAGCCCCGCGCGCACCGGCGGCCGCCGGCGACGCGGCCGTGCAGCACCACGAGATTCAGAACAAAGCGATGCCGGACGCAAGTACCGGCACGCCCCCCGGAACGGCCGCCGCTGGGCCTGCCGACTCCGGCTCTCGCAGCGTTTCACCCAGCGCATCCACCTTGATCCAGATGAGGAGTTTCATGCAGCGCGCCACCAAGATAGTCGCCACGATCGGCCCGGCTTCCAGTTCGCCGGAGATTCTGCTGCAGATGATGCAGGCGGGCCTCGACGTCGTGCGGCTCAATTTTTCGCACGGCACGGCCGACGATCACCGCCAGCGCGCCGAAATGGTGCGCGAGGCCGCCCGCAAGGTCGGCCGCGAGATCGCGATCATGGCCGACCTCCAGGGCCCGAAGATTCGCGTCGGCAAGTTCGAGAACGGCAAGACGACGCTCGTGCCGGGCCAGGCCTTCATCCTCGACGCGGGCTGCGAGCTCGGCAACGACGAGCGGGTCGGCCTCGACTACAAGGAGCTGCCGCGTGACCTGAAGCCGGGCGACCTGCTGCTGCTGAACGACGGCCTGATCGTGCTGACCGTCGAGCGCGTGCTCGGCGACGAGATCCACACGATCGTCAAGGTGGGCGGCGAACTGTCGAACAACAAGGGGATCAACCGCCAGGGCGGCGGCCTGTCGGCGCCCGCGCTGACCGCGAAGGACATGGAAGACATCCGCACGGCGATGTCGCTCGGTGCCGATCTGGTGGCGGTGTCGTTCCCGAAGAACGCGACCGACATGGAAATGGCGCGCCAGCTCGCGAATATCGCGGGCGCGCCGTACGGCATCAAGCCGAAGATGATCGCGAAGATCGAGCGCGCGGAAGCGATTCCGGCGCTGCAGAGCATTCTCGACGCGTCCGACGGCATCATGGTCGCGCGCGGCGACCTCGCGGTGGAAGTGGGCAACGCGGCGGTGCCGGCGCTGCAGAAGCGGATGATCAGGATGGCGCGCGAGTCGAACAAGCTCGTGATCACCGCGACGCAGATGATGGAATCGATGATCCACGCGCCCGTGCCGACCCGCGCGGAAGTATCGGATGTCGCGAACGCGGTGCTCGACGGCACCGACGCGGTAATGCTGTCGGCCGAGACGGCCGCCGGCAAGTACCCGGTCGTCACGATCGAAACGATGGCGGCCGTGTGCGTCGAGGCTGAAAAGTCCGAAGAAGTCGAGCTGGACAAGGATTTCCTCGACCGCACGTTCACGCGGATCGACCAGTCGATCGCGATGGGCGCGCTGTTCACCGCCTACCACCTGGGCGCGAAGGCGATCATCGCGCTGACCGAATCGGGCGCGACCGCGCTGTGGATGTCGCGTCACTACACGCACGTGCCGATCTTCGCGCTGACGCCGCGCGTCGGCAGCGAACGCACGATGGCGCTGTACCGCAACGTGACGCCGCTGCACGTCGACTTCAACAGCGACCGCGACTCGGCGCTGCAGGCCGCGCTCGAGATCGTCGTCAAGCAGGGCTACGTGCAGCACGGCGACATGGTCGTGCTGACCGTCGGCGAACCGATGGGGCAGGCGGGCGGCACCAACACGCTGAAGATCGTGCGCGTCGGCGAGCATTATTGAGCGTCGGGGTGCCACCGGCCGGTCGATCGGCCGGCTGCTCGCCCGAGCTGATCGGGCACCGTTTTTGATCGAAAGCCGCGCGGGGTACGACACCTCGCGCGGCTTTTTTTCTGTTTTTTGCCCGGATTGTGCCGTGCGAAGGTAACAAATTGCGAGTGCGCGCCGTCTGGCGGTCGGAATCGGAGGCGCTTCGCGATAAAATGCGGCTATTCGACGCTCAGCCGTGCCGCGCCACCCCGGTTTTGCAGGGAGCGAGCGCCGCGCCGGCGTCAGGGCGCACCGGTTTTCATTCCAAGGAGTTCCACAATGCCTCTCGTATCAATGCGTCAATTGCTGGACCACGCGGCAGAGCACGGTTACGGCCTGCCGGCCTTCAACGTGAACAACCTGGAACAAGTCCAGGCGATCATGGCGGCGGCGGACCAGGTCGGCGCGCCCGTGATCATGCAGGCATCGGCCGGCGCGCGTAAGTACGCGGGCGAGCCGTTCCTGCGCCACCTGATCGAAGCGGCGGTCGAGTCGTATCCGCACATCCCGGTCGTGATGCACCAGGATCACGGCCAGTCGCCGGCAGTCTGCATGGCCGCGATCCGCAGCGGTTTCACGAGCGTCATGATGGACGGCTCGCTCGAAGCCGACGGCAAGACGGTTGCGTCGTACGAGTACAACGTCGACGTGTCGCGCAAGGTCGTCGAAATGGCGCACTCGATCGGCGTGACGGTCGAAGCCGAACTCGGCGTGCTGGGCTCGCTCGAGACGATGAAGGGCGACAAGGAAGACGGTCACGGCGCGGAAGGCACGATGACCCGCGAGCAGCTGCTGACCGATCCGGAGCAGGCCGCCGACTTCGTGAAGCTCACGCAGTGCGATGCGCTCGCAATCGCGATCGGTACGTCGCACGGCGCGTACAAATTCTCGAAGAAGCCGACGGGCGACATCCTGTCGATCCAGCGCATCAAGGAAATCCACGCGCGTATTCCGAACACGCACCTGGTGATGCACGGTTCGTCGTCGGTGCCGCAGGAACTGCTGGCCGAGATCCGCGAATTCGGCGGCGACATGAAGGAAACCTACGGCGTGCCGGTCGAGGAAATCCAGGAAGGCATCAAGCACGGCGTGCGCAAGATCAACATCGACACCGACCTGCGTCTCGCGATCACCGGCGCGATCCGCCGCTACATGTTCGAGAACCCGGGCAAGTTCGATCCGCGCGACTACCTGAAGCCCGCACGCGAAGCGGCGAAGAAGGTCTGCGTCGACCGCTACCTCGCGTTCGGTTGTGAAGGCCAGGCCGGCAAGATCAAGCCGGTGTCGCTCGACAAGATCGCCGAGCAGTACAAGTCCGGCGCGCTCGCGCAGGTCGTGCGCTAAGACTGTAGTACGATTGCCCCGCCCGATGCTGCCCGATTCCGTCATCGGGCAGGGGCGGGCAGCCCGGTTGCCGGATCCGATCCGGCCCCGGGCAGCCGTTCCGTCCGGCCGAACGAGGGCCGGCCGGCAACCGCCCGGGCGTCGTCCCGGCCGGTTCGCCGACGTATTGCAAGACCGCCGTTCCCGCCTGCCGCGGGGAACGGCGTTTCCCTTTTTGTTTGGCTCCTTATCTGCGAAAAGACGATGTCTACCCTCTACGAATCCACGCTCCGCTCGCTGCCGCTCCTCGGTCGCGGCAAGGTCCGCGACAACTACGCGGTCGGCAACGACAAGCTCCTGATCGTCACGACCGACCGTCTGTCGGCATTCGACGTGATCATGGGCGAGCCGATTCCGAACAAGGGCCGCGTGCTGAACCAGATGGCGAACTTCTGGTTCGACAAGCTCGCGCACATCGTGCCGAACCACCTGACAGGCGACGCGCCGGAAGCGGTCGTCGCGGCCGACGAGGTCGAGCAGGTCAAGGGCCGCGCGGCGGTCGTCAAGCGCCTCGAGCCGATCATGATCGAGGCAGTCGTGCGCGGCTACCTGGCCGGCAGCGGCTGGAAGGAATACCAGGCGTCGGGCGCGGTGTGCGGCGTGCAACTGCCGGAAGGGCTGCAGAACGCGCAGAAGCTGCCGGAGCCGATCTTCACGCCGGCCGCGAAGGCTGAGCTCGGCGAGCATGACGAGAACATCACGTTCGAGGAAACCGAGCGCCGCATCGGCACCGAGCTGGCCGCGACGATCCGCGACATCTCGATCAAGCTGTACAAGGAAGCGGCCGACTACGCTGCGACGCGCGGCATCATCATCGCCGACACGAAGTTCGAATTCGGTCTCGACAACCACGGCAAGCTGTACCTGATGGACGAAGTGCTGACGGCCGATTCGTCGCGCTTCTGGCCGGCCGACCAGTACCAGGTCGGCACGAACCCGCCGTCGTTCGACAAGCAGTTCGTGCGCGACTGGCTCGAAGCGCAGCCGTGGGGCAAGACCGCACCGGCGCCGGCGCTGCCGGCCGACGTCGTCGAGAAGACGGCTGCGAAGTACCAGGAAGCGCTCGAGCGCATCACCGGCCAGCCGCTTGCCTGACAGAAGGAACGTGCGAAATGAGTGAAGTCCAGACCGCCCACACGCACAGCGCGCCGCTCGTCGGCGTGCTGATGGGCTCGAGTTCCGACTGGGACGTGATGAAGAACGCGGTCGCGATCCTGCAGGAATTCGGCGTGCCGTACGAAGCGAAGGTCGTGTCCGCGCACCGGATGCCCGACGAGATGTTCGATTACGCGGAGAAGGCGCGCGAGCGCGGGCTGCGCGCGATCATCGCGGGCGCCGGCGGCGCCGCGCACCTGCCCGGCATGCTGGCCGCGAAGACCACGGTGCCGGTGCTCGGCGTGCCGGTCGCGAGCAAGTACCTGAAGGGTGTCGATTCGCTGCACTCGATCGTCCAGATGCCGAAGGGCGTGCCGGTCGCGACGTTCGCGATCGGTGAGGCCGGCGCCGCGAATGCGGCGCTGTTCGCGGTGTCGATCCTGTCCGTCACGTCGGTCGACTACGCGAACCGGCTCGCCGCGTTCCGCGTGCGCCAGAACGAAGCCGCGCACGCGATGGTGCTGCCGCCGCTGGAATGACGGCACCGGAGGCCGCGCATCGCGGCCGCCTGACCCTCTCACTGCGGCGGGCAGCGCCCGCCGCGACCGATCACTGACATGACCGCAACTCCTGATTCCGTTTCCCCGATCCTGCCCGGCGCGTGGCTTGGCATGGTCGGCGGTGGCCAGCTCGGCCGCATGTTCTGCTTTGCCGCCCAGTCGATGGGCTATCGCGTCGCCGTGCTCGATCCCGATCCGGCGAGCCCGGCCGGCGCGGTCGCCGACCGTCACCTGCGCGCAGCCTACGACGACGAAGCCGCACTCGCCGAGCTGGCGGAACTGTGCGATGCCGTGTCGACGGAATTCGAGAACGTGCCGGCCGCGAGCCTCGATTTCCTCGCGCGCACGACGTTCGTCGCGCCGGCGGGCCGCTGCGTCGCGGTCGCGCAGGACCGGATCGCGGAGAAGCGTTTCATCGAGGCGTCGGGCGTGCCGGTCGCACCGCACGTCGTGATCGAATCGGCCGCGGCGCTCGCCGCGCTCGACGATGCCGCGCTCGACGCGGTGCTGCCGGGCATCCTGAAGACGGCACGGCTCGGCTACGACGGCAAGGGCCAGGTGCGCGTGAGCACCGCGCAGGAAGCGCGCGATGCCCATGCGGCGCTGGGCGGCGTGGCGTGCGTGCTGGAAAAGCGCCTGCCGCTGAAATACGAAGTGTCGGCGCTGATCGCGCGCGGCGCGGACGGCCGCTCGGCCGCGTTCCCGCTCGCGCAGAACGTGCACCACAACGGCATCCTCGCGCTGACGATCGTGCCGGCGCCGGCCGCCGATGCCGCGCGCGTCGAAGAAGCGCAGCAGGCGGCCGTGCGGATCGCCGATACGCTCGGCTACGTCGGCGTGCTGTGCGTCGAATTCTTCGTGCTGGAAGACGGCTCGTTCGTCGCGAACGAGATGGCGCCGCGCCCGCACAACTCCGGCCACTACACGGTCGATGCGTGCGCAACGAGCCAGTTCGAGCAGCAGGTGCGCGCGATGACGCGCATGCCGCTCGGCAACCCGCGCCAGCATTCGCCGGCCGCGATGCTCAACATCCTCGGCGACGTGTGGTTCCCGAACGGTGCGGCCGAAGCCGTCACGCCGCCGTGGGACACCGTCGCCGCGATGCCGGCCGCGCACCTGCATCTGTACGGCAAGGAAGAAGCGCGCGTCGGCCGCAAGATGGGCCACGTGAACTTCACGGCCGAGACGCGCGATGAAGCCGTCGCCGCGGCCACCGCGTGCGCGCAGCTGCTGCGCGTGCCGCTCGACTGAGGCGCAGGCCGATGTCCATCGATCTCCCGAATGGCGTGACGCCTGCACAGATCGACGCGGCCGCCGCGCTGCTCGACGCTGGGCAACTCGTCGCATTCCCGACCGAAACCGTCTACGGGCTCGGTGGCGATGCGGCGAACCCCGAG
This sequence comes from Burkholderia sp. Bp9016, assembly GCF_003857765.1. Taxonomy (NCBI): domain Bacteria; kingdom Pseudomonadati; phylum Pseudomonadota; class Betaproteobacteria; order Burkholderiales; family Burkholderiaceae; genus Burkholderia; species Burkholderia sp. Bp9016. Next base: position 237,321 of record NZ_QTPY01000008.1, on the reverse strand, counting down.
GCCGTCGCGCGCATCTACGCGGCGAAAGGGCGCCCCGCGAACCATCCGGTGATCGTGCATCTGCCGCCCGGCGGCGATCCGGGCTACTGGGCCGCCGACCTGCCCGCCGATGCGCAGGCGCTGATTGATGCATTCTGGCCGGGTCCGCTGACGCTGATCCTGAAGCGCCATGCGCGCATTCCGGACGCCGTGAGCGGCGGGCAGGATTCGGTCGGGCTGCGCTGCCCGTCGCATCCGGTCGCGCAGGCGCTGCTGGCCGCGTTCAGCGCGCGGCGCGGCGGCCACGGCGGTGTGGCCGCGCCGTCCGCGAACCGGTTCGGGCATGTGAGCCCGACCACTGCGCAGCACGTGCGCGACGAATTCGGCGACACGGTGCACGTGCTCGACGGCGGTGCATCGGAAGTCGGCATCGAGTCGACGATTCTCGATCTGTCGCGCGGCTTCCCGGCGCTGCTGCGCCCGGGCCACGTGACGCCGCAGCAGATTGCCGACGTGCTCGGCCGCGCGCCGCAACTGCCCGACGGCAGCGACGCGACCGCACCGCGCGCGTCCGGCACGCTGAAGGCGCATTACGCGCCGCGCACGCCGCTTGCGCTGCTGCCGTTCGATGCGCTCGAGGCGCTGCTCGCGGCCGCGCAGACCGACGGCGAACGCGTCGCGCTGGTCGCACGCGCATCGCGCGCGGGGCATTGGGCGCAGGCCGACGGCGTGCATTTCGTCGCGGCGCCGGAAGATCCGCAGGCCTATGCGCGCGATCTGTACGGCATGCTGCGTGCGCTCGACCGTGCGCAGGTCGCCCGCATTCTCGTCGAGAAGCTGCCCGAGACCGTCGAGTGGATCGCGGTCAACGATCGCCTCGGCCGTGCGGCCGCGGCATTCGAAGCGCGCGACTGACGCAGCCGGTCTCGACCGGCCACGAACAAAAAACGCCCGACCGGCGAACCGGTCGGGCGTTTTCGTTTGCGCGTGCGGCCGGCGGCTTACTTGCCCACGCCCGATGCCGCGATCTGCTTCTCGACGTACTGCGCGAACAGCGCGTGCAGGTGCGTCGTCGGGTGGACCGTGTCGGCGAACATGTAGGTCTGGTCCGCGTTGGCGGTCGTGTAGGTCTGCGGCGAACAGAACAGCGACGAGCCGAAAGCGCTCGCGTCCGCGACGCCGTATTGCGTCGCCGCCGCGACCATCGCCTTCAGGTTGCAGGCAGTGTCGGTGTTCGACACGGTGAAGCCGTTCGCCTGGTAGTTGGCCGCGATGCCGTCTTGCCACGTGAACGAATCGACCACCGCATACTTCGTCGTGTCGACCTTCAGCGCGGCCAGCGTGCCGACCAGCGTCTGGTTGAACAACCCCGACAGTTGCGTGAACACGGCCTGCGTGCCGCCCTGCAGCGCGAGCGGCGTGCCGCCGATGTCCGGCACGTTCGCGACGAACACGTGCGTCGCGCCGGACGCGACGATCTGCTGGACGAGCGCGGCGAGCTGTTGCGCGGCCAGGCCGATCGCCTGTGCGGCCGCGAGCTGGGCGGCCTGCGTGTTGCCTTGCGCCTGCGCGACTTGCGCCTGATAGAAGATGTCGTTCGCGCCGCCGTTGATCAGCACGATCTGGCCTGCGTTGAAGCTGCCGTGCTGCGACAGGTACTGCTTGACCTGGTCTGCGATCGGCGTCGTGGTCGCCTGTGCGTAGTCCGCGTTCGCAACGCTCGCATCCGCGTGGCCGATGCCCGGCTGCAGCGTCACGCGCGAGCCGCCCTGTGCATAGCCGAGGCCGCCCGTGGCCTGCAGCGGAATGCCGAAGCCGCCCTGGTTTGCGGGCTGCAGCGTGTCGCCGTAGTACTGCGCGACGTCCTGCGTCCATACCTGGCCGGGGTTGGTCGTGAAGCGGCCGCCGCCGAAGCCGAGCTTGATCTGCGAGTAGGTGCCGGCGTCCGACAGGCTGTCGCCGAACGAGACGATCTGCATCTGCACGCCGGACGGCGGCGTATTCGATGCGCTGCTGTTGTTGTCGTCGCCGCCGCCGCATGCGGCGAGCAATGCGAGCGCGGCGCCCGCGAGCGCGACCTGCGCAGTGCGCAGCAGGCGTTGCCGGTTGTGTGACGGGGTGCGTTGTTGTGATTGCATCGATGGATCTCCTCGTTGATATGGCCTGGATGTGTCGTGCATCTGCCGCGTGCCTGCTCAGGTCCAGACTGCGCGGCGGCCGTTGGCTGAAGCGGTTTATTGGTCGCGCACGGCCGCAAGCGGCGTGGTACGCGGATCGTGGTTTGCGGCCTCGGCGATTTGCGCATGATAAGCGCTCGCCCATTCGGGCGGGCCGAAAATCGCGCGCAGCTTGTTGCGCCATCCTTCGACGCGTAACGCGTCGGCCGCCATCGACACCCACTCGTGAAACGTCGCGACGAGCGGGTTGTTCGAGCCCAGCGGCTCGACGATTCCGTATTGCGGCGGGTCGTCGGGCGATTCCTCGACGTAGCTGCCGAACAGGCGATCCCAGATCACGAGGACACCTGCGTAATTGCGGTCGATGTAGCGCGGATTGCGCGCGTGATGCGCACGATGGATCGACGGCGTGTTGAGCACGTATTCGAGCCAGCCGAGCTTGCCGATCGCCTGCGTGTGCACGAAGAACTGGAACGCGAGATTGATCAGCACGACGCCGACGATCTGCTGCGGCGGAAAGCCGAGGAACGCCAGCGGCAGCCAGAACACCCACATGCCGGCGACGGGATACATCAGGCTCTGCCGGAACGCGGTCGAGAAATTCATTCGCTCGGACGAGTGGTGCACGACGTGCGCGGCCCACAGCCAGCGCACGCGATGGCTCGCGCGGTGGAACACATAGTAGAGCAGGTCCTGCCCGACGAACAGCACGGCGAACGACAGCCAGCCGTCGTGCCACGTGAACAGCCGGAAATGCGTGTAGCAGTACGCATAAACGGGGATCACGAACAGCCACGCGAGCTTGTCGGCGCCCTGGTGCATCAGCGCGAGCGCCGCGTTGCACAGCGTGTCGCGCCACGCATAGACATGGTCCTGCGCACGTGTGCGGGCGAGGTGCCAGGCCTCCCAGCCGATGCAGAGCAGGAAGACGGGCGCCAGCGCGAGCAGAAGCAATTCGACGTCGAATCGCATGGACGTGTCTCCTCCTTTCCCCTGCAAGCCGTGAGGCCGGGCGCGTGGCCCGTTGTAGATATCGATCAGGCCAACAGCCTACGCAATCGCCACGCGCTAGGCGAGGGGGGAGCGTAGAGGGTTCCCTCTGAGGACAGGGTTTCTACGGAAGCCGCGCGGCGCGGGCGCGGGCGGTATGGCCCCGTTTTTCGTGCAGGGCCGGCGCGTGGGCTGCGGCGCACCGGTGACGGTGGCCGTTTCAAACCGCGCGCGCCGATTCGGCGGGAGACGGGGTGGCGGCAGATTGCCTGCCGGGCCCCGGGGTGAGGTGCCGCGCCGTCGCCGGCGCGAGCCGATGACGCAGCGTCAGTGCGCGCCGGCGTAGATCCATTCGAGCAGCGTGTCGTGCGCGGCGCGCGCGGCTTCGGCGTGATCGTCGTTGATGAAGCTGACGACGATGTAGCTCTGGCCGTCGGTGCCCGCCACGTAGCCCGCAATCGCGCGCACGTCGCGCAGCGTACCGGTCTTGATGTGCGCGTTGCCGAGCACGCCGGCGTTGGTCAGGCGGTTCTTCATCGTGCCGTCGATGCCGGCGATCGGCAGCGAATCGACGAACGCCTGTGCGACGGGGCTCGCGTTCGCGGCCTGCAGCAGCGCGGCGAGCGACAGCGCGCTCACGTGCTCGTCGCGCGACAGGCCCGAGCCGTTCTGGAGCTCGAGGTCGGGCATCGCGATGCCGTTCTTCTGCAGGAACGCGTGCACCACGCGGCTCGACTGTTCCGGTGTCGCGGGCGGCCTGCCGGCAACCGCGCCGATCGTCAGGAACAGGTTGCGCGCCATCACGTTGTTGCTGAACTTGTTGATGTCGTAGACGATGTTGCCGAGCACGGGGCTTTGATGCACGGCGACCGGACGTGCGTTGCCCGGCACCTTGCCTTCGCTGACCGGCCCCGCGATCGTGCCGCCGTCCTGCTGCCACAGCGCGAGGAAGCCGCGCGCGAAGAACGTCGTGTGATCGAGGATCGCGAGGTTGGTCGTATGCGCGCCGCAGCGCAGCGGATAGTCGCCGGCAAACGATGCCGTCATGATTCCGCCCGTGCCGGTCGACAGCGTCGGGCGCGCGGCCTCCGCGGCCGCCCCGCACGAGCCCTTGCCCTCATGCAACTGGTTGTCGATCGACAGGTCGGCGAGCGGTGGCAGCACGTCGACGGCCACCTTGCCGTCGTCGCCCGGCGTGACCGTGAACGACACGGCCTTGAACGCGTATAGCAGCGGATCGGGGCCGACGTTGTACGGCGCGCTCACGTCGTCGTCGAACGACGGCAGGTCGCGCGTCGACGCGGCGAAATAGCTCTTGTCGAGCACGAGGCCGCCGGCCACGCGCTTGATGCCGGCCTTGCGGATCTTGTCGACGAGGTCGATCAGTTCCTCGGGCACGAGCTTCGGATCGCCGGTGCCCTTGATGTACAGGTTGCCCTGCAGCGTGCCGTCCGGATCGACCGGGCCGTCCGCATACGCGGTGGTGCGCCAGCGGAAGTCGGGGCCGAGGATCGACAGGCCGGAGAAGGTCGTGACGAGCTTCATCGTCGACGCCGGCATCATCGGCCGGCTCGCATTCCACGCGATCAGCGGCTCGGGGTTGCCGACCCGCTCGACGACGACGCTCATCGCGGACGCGGGCACCTTCGCGCGCTGCAGCGCAACGAGCACGGACGCCGGCAGGCCGGCCGCGCGTGCGGCCGGCGACACGACGACGCTCTTGTGCGCTTCCTTATGTGACTTCTTGCGGGCTTGCGCGGACGGTGCGAAGGCAAGGGCCGCGCAGGTGGCGACGACGGCAGCGGTGCGCAGGCAAAGGCGGGCGCGGGGCGTGAACCGGGCGGAAAGATCGGAAATCGGCATGAGCGAATACGGGAAAAGCACGAAACTCGGGCAGGGCGCGCGCGGCGCCGGAGCGCACATTGTAGAGACAAGTCCGCACACGTCCCTTGCAATCCGCCTTTCTGTTGCATTGCAAGGAGCGCCGGCAATTCGCGGCGCTACAATGGGCGCCATGTTTCACTCGTCCCATGGACTCCTGTTCCGATGCGCATTCTGCTTGTCGAAGACGACCGGATGATCGCGGAGGGCGTGCGCAAGGCGCTGCGCTCCGACGGCTTCGCGGTCGACTGGGTGCAGGACGGCGACGCGGCGCTCACCGCGCTCGGCGGCGAGACGTACGACCTGCTGCTGCTCGATCTCGGCCTGCCCAGGCGCGACGGCATCGACGTGCTGCGCACGCTGCGCGCGCGCGGGCTGTCGCTGCCGGTGCTGATCGTTACCGCGCGCGACGCGGTCGCCGATCGCGTGAAGGGGCTCGACGCCGGCGCCGACGATTACCTCGTCAAGCCGTTCGATCTCGACGAGCTCGGCGCGCGGATGCGTGCGCTGATCCGTCGCCAGGCGGGGCGCAGCGAGTCGCTGATCCGCCACGGCGCGCTCACGCTGGATCCCGCGTCGCACCAGGTGACGCTCGATGGCGCGCCCGTCGCGCTGTCCGCGCGCGAGTTCGCGCTGCTCGAGGCGCTGCTCGCGCGGCCCGGCGCGGTGCTGTCGAAAAGCCAGCTCGAGGAGAAGATGTACGGCTGGGGCGAGGAGATCGGCAGCAACACGGTCGAGGTCTACATTCATGCGCTGCGCAAGAAACTCGGTTCGGACCTGATCCGCAACGTGCGCGGGCTCGGCTACATGGTCGTCAAGGAAAGCTGACGCGTGCGGTCGATTCGTCATCAATTGCTGATCTGGCTGCTCGCGATCGTCGTCGCGGGCGTGGGCATCGCGGGCTGGCTGATCTATCGGCAGGCGCTCGCCGAGGCGAACGAGCTGTTCGACTACCAACTGCAGGAAATCGCGGCGGCGCTGCCGTCCGAGCCGTTCTCGCAGGTGTTCGGCTCGCGCACCAACGGCGACGAAGGCATCGTGATCCAGATCTGGAATCGCAACGGCGTGCTGATGTACTTCTCGCATCCGCGCGCGCCGATCGCGCCGCGCGCGGAGCTGGGTTTCTCGACCGAGCGCACCGATCGCGGTGAATGGCGCGTGTACGGTGCGATCGTCGGCGACAACGTCGTGCAGCTCGCGCAGCCGCTGTCGGTGCGCAACCGGCTCGCGGCGAACGTCGCGCTGCGTACGCTGTGGCCGCTGATCGTGCTGCTGCCGTTCCTCGGCGCGGCCGTCTGGATGATCGTCGGGCGCGGGCTCGCGCCGCTCGCGCGCGTGACGCGCGCGGTCGAGGCACGCCGGCCTGAGGCGCTCGATCCATTGCCCGATGCGCGCCTGCCGCTCGAGGTGCAGCCGCTCGTGCGCGCGCTGAACGGGCTGCTCGCGCGGCTGTCGGCGGCGCTCGACACGCAGAAGGCATTCGTGGCCGATGCCGCGCACGAACTGCGCACGCCGCTCGCGGCCGTGCAGATCCAGGCGCAGCTCGTCGCGCGTGCGAAGGACGATGCGTCGCGCCGCGAGGCGGTCGCCGATCTGCAGGACGGTGTCACACGTGCGACGCGTCTCGCGGAGCAGTTGCTCGCGCTGGCGCGCGCCGAACCCGACGGCGCCACGATGCGCGAGCCGGTCGACCTGCAGGCGCTGCTCGCCGAATGCGTGGCCGCGCATGCGCCGCTCGCGCAGCGGCACGACATCGATCTCGGCTTCGAGGAGACGTGTGCGGCAACCGTCGTCGCCGACATCGGCGCGCTGCGCGTGATGTTCGGCAACCTGCTCGACAATGCGGTGAAGTACACGCCCGACGGCGGCCGCATCGACGTATCGCTGCTGCGCGACGCGGCCGGCCGCACCTGTGTGCAGATCGGCGACAGCGGGCCCGGCATCCCGGCCGACGAGCGCGAGCGCGTGTTCGACCGGTTCTACCGCGACAGCTCGGCGCGGGCGCGCGCCGACGTGTCGGGAAGCGGGCTCGGGCTCGCGATCGTCAAGCGCGTTGCGGCACAGCAAGGCGCGACGGTGTCGCTCGGCGACGCGGCCGCGGGCGGCCTGCTCGTGAGCGTCGTGTTCCGCGACGCCGAGATCCCCGCGCCGGCGCCCGAATCCGTCTGAAGAACGGCGGCGGTGGTCCGGCGTCGACCGGCTTAAGCCCCGCTTAAGGCCGATTAAGCCTCTTTTAAGTCAGGGTCGTTACGCTGCGTCCTAACAAAGAGGAGGTCCTACGATGAATACCCGATTCCTTGCGCGCGGTGCCGTCGCGGTCGCCGTGGCGGCCGCCCTGTCCGCCGGCTATGTCGCAGGCACCCGCCGTGCCGATCCGCAGATCATCACGCCCGCGCAGGCGGCCGCGCTGATGCCGGCCGAGGCTGCGGCGAAGACCGGCATTCCCGATTTCTCCGGACTGGTCGAAACCTACGGCCCGGCCGTCGTGAACATCAGCGCGAAGCACGTCGTGAAGCAGGTGTCGCGACGCGTGCAGCAGCCGCAGTTGCCGATGGACCCGAGCGACCCGTTCTACCAGTTCTTCAAGCACTTCTACGGCCAGGTGCCGGGCATGGGCGGCGACGCGCAGCCGGACGACCAGCCGAGCGCGAGCCTCGGCTCGGGTTTCATCATCAGCCCCGACGGGTACATCCTCACCAACGCGCACGTGATCGACGGCGCAAACGTCGTGACGGTCAAGCTGACCGACAAGCGCGAGTACAAGGCGAAGGTCGTCGGCTCCGACAAGCAGTCCGACGTCGCGGTGCTGAAGATCGACGCGAGCGGCCTGCCGATCGTGAAGATCGGCGATCCGGCGCAGAGCAAGGTCGGCCAGTGGGTCGTCGCGATCGGTTCGCCGTACGGCTTCGACAACACGGTTACGTCCGGCATCATCAGCGCGAAGTCGCGCGCGCTGCCCGACGAGAACTACACGCCGTTCATCCAGACCGACGTGCCGGTGAACCCGGGCAACTCGGGCGGCCCGCTGTTCAACCTGCAAGGCGAGGTGATCGGCATCAACTCGATGATCTACTCGCAGACGGGCGGCTTCCAGGGCCTGTCGTTCGCGATCCCGATCAATGAGGCGATCAAGGTCAAGGACGAGCTCGTGAAGACGGGCCACGTGAGCCGCGGCCGCCTCGGCGTCGCCGTGCAGGGCCTTAACCAGACGCTCGCGAGCTCGTTCGGGCTGCAGAAGCCGGACGGCGCGCTCGTCAGTTCGGTCGACCCGAACGGCCCGGCCGCGAAGGCCGGCCTGCAGCCGGGCGACGTGATCCTGGCGGTGAACGGGTCGCCGGTTGCCGATTCCACGTCGCTGCCCGCGCAGATCGCAAACCTGAAGCCCGGCTCGAAGGCCGACCTGCAGGTGTGGCGCGACAAGGCCAAGAAGTCGATCACCGTGACGCTCGGCGCAATGAGCGACGCGAAGCTGGCGTCGAACGACGGCAGCCCGGTCGAACAGGGGCGCCTCGGCGTCGCGGTGCGTCCGCTCACGCCGCAGGAACGCAGCGCCGACAACCTGTCGCACGGGCTGATCGTGCAGCAGGCCGGCGGTCCGGCTGCCAGCGCGGGCATTCAGCCCGGCGACGTGATCCTCGCGGTCAACGGCCGCCCGGTCACGAGCCCCGAGCAGTTGCGCGATGCGGTCAAGGGAGCAGGCAACAGTCTTGCTCTGTTGATTCAGCGCGATAATGCACAGATCTTCGTGCCGGTCGACCTGAGCTGACCGGTGGCCGTTGCGGGCCGGCCTGGCCGGCCCCGGCGGGCGCCGCCGTCGTTCGACCCCGTGGTGCCGTGTTCCGACCCAAAAGGAGAGAGCCATGCAATATCTACGCAACGTGTCCCGATTTGCCGTCGCCGCGGCGCTGGCCGCGGGCCTCGCAACCGCCGCGACCGGCGTGTACGCGCAGTCGGACGGCTTGCCCGCCGCAAGCCAGCAGGGCGATGTGAGCTACGTGTCAGGCGGCATCGGCAAGGATCAATCGACGGCATTCGAGCGCAACGAGGCGGCGTGGCCGCTTGCGCTGCGCTTTACCGGCAAGGGCGGTGAATATCTGGCCGACGTCCACGTGCGGATCGTCGACGGCAAGAGCAATGAAGTGCTGAAGACGGACGCACGCGGGCCGTACATGCTCGTGAAGCTGCCGCCGGGGCACTACACCGTCCATGCGTCGTACCAGGGCAGCGACGAGTCGCGCGCGGTCACGGTCGGTCCGAAGGGCGGCGCGAAAGCTGCGTTCCAGTGGAGTGCGCAGTAAATTGTCGGCCGCGGCCCCGTCAGGGGTCGCGCAATCGGACGAAGTTTCGCCCATAATGAAAGCCACGGCTGCGTGCCGTGGCTTTTTCGTTTCCAGCGCCCGGCTTGCCCGCCGGGCCGCCCAAAGGAGAAACGATGTCGGATTCCCCTCGCCTCGAAATCGTGCCGAACCGCCATCGCGTGCGGGTGATCCATCGCGGCATCACGTATGCCGATTCGCAGGGTGCGCTGACGGTGCGCGAAGCGGGCTTGCCGGACATTCACTACCTGCCGCGCGACGACGTCAACATGCGCCGGCTCGTGAAGTCGGGCGTCACGACGACCTGTCCGTTGAGGGGCGAGGCCGTGCATTTCGATTTGCAGACCGAAGACGGCGTGATCGAGAACGCCGCATGGAGTTACGAGGAACCGTTGGAGGCAGCGTCCGCGCTTGCGCACTACGTTGCCTTCGACACCGCACGGATCGACAGTCTCATCGAGACATCCTGATGCGGTACGCGTTCATCGGGGAGGCATCATGGAACTGAACGACACGTTACGCGTACCACTCGCGCCGACGATCGTGCGGGACGCGTTCGAGGATCTCGCGCTGCTGCGGGCGAGCTTCGACCATTGCGAATCGTTCGTGAAGCTGCCGCACGGCGAGTTCGCGCTGACGATCACGGTGCCGCTCGGCCCGCTGCGCGCGCGCTACGACGTGCGTGCTCATTCGGCGGGCGAGCAGGGCGACGCGGAAGGGCGGCCGCGCCGCGTGCTCAACTTCAAGGCGCGGGCCGACGGCCTCGGTGCGCTGCGCGGCCAGGTCGAACTCATGCTGCTGCCGGACGACGATGACGCCGATGCGACGCGCATCGACTACGTGGTGTGGGCGACCGCGAGCGGGCCGCTCGCCGAATTGCCGGCGCGGCAGATCGAGAACGCGCTGCGCGAATGGACCGACGATTTCTTCCGCGAATTCTGCGCGGTCGTGCAGGCGAAGCACGGACTCGTGCCGAACCGCGCTCGCTCGGGCACGCAGCGTCGCCAGCACGTATTCCTGCGGCCCACGTCGATCATGGCCGCGACGAAGCGTCCGCTGCCGCCGCACCTGGGCGGCGCGCTGAGCGGTCGCGCCACCAGTGCGCTCCATCATCGCGAATCCGGCCCGCTGCCCGTGTGGATATGGGCGGCGATCATCGTGTTCGTCGCGCTGCTGCTTTATGCGGCGCGCTGGATCAACGGCGCCTGAGCGCGCCGCCTCATGGCCGGCTGCCGGCGGGTGCCGCGGCGGCCGCTACCGTCGCGCGTCGGCGCCGCGAAATTCCTTTCGATAGGCCGATGGCGATGTGCCGAGCGCGCCGGCGAAATGCTGGCGCAGCGACACGCTCGACCCGTAACCGGCCGCCTGCGCGATCGCATCGATCGATTGCCCGGTCGTTTCCAGCAGATGCTGCGCGCGCGTGAGCCGCTCCGCCTGCAGCCACGCGGTGACGGTCGTGCCGGTGGCCTGGCGGAAATGGCGCGTGAACGTGCGCCGGCTCATCAGCACGCGGCCGGCGAGCGAATCGACGCTGTGCGCGACGTCCAGATGCGCGCGCACCCAGTCGAGCAGGGCCGCGAGCCGCGCGTCGCGCGGATGCGCGGCGACCGGCTGCGGCACGTATTGCGCCTGTCCGCCCTGACGGTGCGGCGGGATCACGAGGCGGCGGGCAATCTGGTTCGCCGCGTCCGAGCCGAAGCGGCGGCGCACGACGTGCAGGCAGCAGTCGAGCCCCGCGGCCGTGCCGGCCGACGTCATCAGGTTGCCGTCGTCCACGTACAGCACGTCGGGATCGAGCTTCACGCGCGGAAAGCGCTGCGCGAAATCGTCGGCCCACGCCCAGTGCGTCGTGGCCGGCCGCCCGTCGAGCAGCCCGGCCGCGGCGAGCACATACGCGCCGAGGCACAGGCCGACGAGCTGCGCGCCGCGCGCGGCGGCTCTACGCACCGCGTCCAGCATCGCGTCGGGCGGCGCTTCGTCCGGATCGCGCCACGCGGGCACGATCACGATGTCCGCGTCGTCGAGCGCATCGAGCCCGTACGGCGCGGTGATCGTGAAGCCGCCAGTCGTCGACAGCGGCCCGCGCTCGGCCGAGCACACGCGGAACTCGAACGCGGGCGTCGCGGCCGCATCGCGCTCCTTGCCGAACACGACGGACGGCACCGACAGGTGGAACGGGCTGATGCCGTCGTACGCGATCACGGCGACAACGGTCGGGGCAGGGGCAACGGGCGACGCAACGGCGCTCATGGCGGGCTCCGGGATGGCGATGGCCCGATTTTATCGAAGAATGGCAATCGGGCCACTGTCCGCGTGCGCGGCACGATCCGACAATCCATCGCATCGCGCTGCCGGCCGCTCCGTTCCGGAGCGGGGCGGCGCCGTCGAACCCGGAGCCAGCCATGTCGAATGCCGCGTCGTTTTCCGCTTCCCGCCGCGCCCTCATCGCGATCGATGTCCAGAACGAATACGTGACGGGCAACCTGCCGATCGAGTATCCGCCCGTCGACGTATCGCTTGCGAACATCGGCCGCGCGATCGACGCCGCGCACGCGGCCGGCGTGCCGGTGATCGTGGTCCAGCACGTCGCGCCGGCCGGCGCGACGATCTTCGCGCCCGGCACGGACGGCGTCGCGCTGCACCCGGTCGTCGCCGGGCGGCCGTACGCGCACCTGGTCATGAAGGCGCAGGCCAGCGCGTTTGCCGGCACCGACCTCGCCGCGTGGCTCGCTGCGCACCGCGTCGACACGCTCGCGGTCGCCGGCTACATGACGCACAACTGCAACGCATCGACCGTCTATCACGCGGCGCACGCGGGGTTGAACGTCGAGTACCTGGCGGATGCCACCGGTGCGTTGCCTTACGAGAATGAAGCGGGCGCGGTGAGCGCCGAGGAGATTCACCGGGCGTACACGGTGGTGTTCCAGTCGAATTTCGCGGCGGTGATGTCGACCGATGCGTGGATCGCCGGACTCGCCGGTGCGGCGATGCCAGGGCGCGATTCGGTGGCCGCGTCGAACCGGCGGGCTCGCGCGCAACGCGCGAAAGCGGCCTGAGCAAATCGCGAGGGCGGGGGAATCGATCGGGCGGCGCGGCGCTGCCTCCCGTGCACGGCCGGGACGACCGGCCGCCGATGACGATGAAACGGCGCGCATCGCGCCGTCGGCGGGCGAGCGTCAGTCGCCCATTTTCAGCATTGCCGGGCTGTAGCGCATCATGTCGAAGCAGCCGTCGACGAGCTTTTCAGCATGCTGCTCGGCATCGATTTCGTCGGGCAGCATCAGCATGTCGCGCACGAAGCCGCTCACGAGCGTGTGCAGCATCAGCGTCGCGCGCCACGTGTCGAGCCGCTCGGGCAGCAGCTTGAGTCGCACGGCGGCCGCGAGATCGGCGTCGATCGCGTGCAGCGCCTCGCTCATCCCCGCGCGGTTGCGCTGCAATAGTGGTTCCATATCGGCGACGTATTCGCACTTCATGAACAGGATGCTGAACACGCGCCGCAGTTGCGAGTCGCGCTGCACCCCGAGCAGGCACCAGATCAGGATCTTGCGGATCTTGTCGAGAGGATTGCCGCCCGGTGCGTCGAGCGGCATCGTCTTCAATTCGTCGATCGGCAGAAACACGCGGTCGAACATCGCGTCGAACAGTTCGCTCTTGTTCGCGAAATGCCAGTAGATCGCGCCGCGCGTCACGCCGGCGTGATGGGCGATGTCCGCGAGCGACGTGTGCGACACGCCTTTCTCGAAGAACACGTGTTCGGCGGCATCGAGAATGCGGTTGCGCGTCTCGAGTGCCTCCTCCTTGGTGCGTCTGACCATGTGCAGGCCTGAATGGGTCGATCGTAGATGAATATAGGGTCTGCAACCCTCGTCGCGATCGCGTGGAGTGGCTATGCTTGCGACTGGTAATAGTTCGTAAGACTGCGCGTTTGGCGACGGGCGAGCGGGCTTTTTACATACATTCGTGAATGTATATACAATACCACCCTACGATCGAATGACCCAAGTGGCAATCAGTTAATATCCCACTCTGCTGATTCCCGCCCAAGTAACAGTCCGCAGTGCGCGGCATCTCGTCGGCATGGAGGTTTCGTGCCGACGTGCTGTATCCAGCAGTCCAGTAATTCAGGTGTTCGATCTGCGCCGCGAGGCGCATCCGTGTGGTGTTCCGCTCGGGCACCGCACTTATTCCAATGGTTATACACAGAGGTCGCTCCATGCGCGTCGAACGGGTTCCATACCGCTTACTCACTGTCGCGACGGCTGCCGTTTTCCTGGCCGCGTGCGGGAAAAAAGAATCGGCACCGCCGCCGCAAACGCCGGAAGTCGGCGTCGTCACCGTCCAGCCGCAAAACGTACCGGTCTTCACCGAACTGCCGGGCCGCACCAGCGCATTCCTCGTCGCGCAGGTCCGCGCGCGGGTCGATGGCATCGTGCTGCGCCGTGAATTCACCGAAGGCAGCGACGTGAAGGCTGGCCAGCGCCTCTACAAGATCGATCCGGCCCCGTACATCGCCGCGCTGAACAGCGCGAAGGCGACGCTGGCGAAGGCGCAGGCGAACCTCGTCACGCAGAACGCGCTGGTCGCGCGCTACAAGGTGCTGGTTGCCGCGAACGCGGTCAGCAAGCAGGACTACGACAACGCGGTGGCCACGCAAGGGCAGGCCGCGGCGGACGTCGCGGCCGGCAAGGCCGCGGTCGACACCGCGCAGATCAACCTCGGCTATACGGATGTCGTGTCGCCGATCACCGGCCGCGTCGGCATTTCGCAGGTCACGCCGGGCGCTTACGTGCAGGCGAGTCAGGCGACGCTGATGTCGACGGTGCAGCAGCTCGACCCGGTGTACGTCGACCTGACGCAGTCGAGCCTCGACGGGCTGAAGCTGCGCCAGGACGTGCAGAGCGGCCGCCTGAAGACCACCGGCCCGGGCGCGGCGAAGGTGTCGCTGATCCTGGAAGACGGCAAGACCTATCCGGAAGCGGGCAAGCTGCAGTTCTCGGATGTGACGGTCGACCAGACGACGGGCTCGGTGACCATCCGCGCGGTGTTCCCGAACCCGGGCCGCGTGCTGCTGCCGGGGATGTTCGTGCGGGCACGGATCGAGGAAGGCGTGAACGAGAACGCGTTCCTGGTGCCGCAGATCGGCGTCACGCATGACCAGAAGGGCCAGGCGATCGCGATGGTCGTGAATGCGAGCAACAAGGTCGAGCCGCATCCGTTGAAGACGAGCGGTATGCAGGGTCAGAACTGGATCGTCGAAGGCGGTCTGGAGGCGGGCGACCGCGTGATCGTGCAGGGTATCGACAAGGTGCGTCCGGGTGCGACCGTGAAGGCCGTGCCGGCGCAGTTGTCGGCACCGGACGCAGCATCTGACGCTGCCGCATCCGCCGCGCCGGCAGCCGCCGGATCCGGCGCCGCAGCCGCTTCGGGTGCCGCCGCATCGGGTGCTGCTGCGGCAAGCGCCGCCGCTGCGTCGAGCGCGCAATAACAGGGAGCCTGTTTCATGGCAAAGTTTTTTATCGATCGCCCGATCTTCGCGTGGGTGATCGCCATCATCCTGATGCTGGCCGGGGTTGCGGCGATCTTCACGCTGCCGATCTCGCAGTATCCGACGATCGCGCCGCCATCGATCCAGATCACCGCGAACTACCCGGGCGCTTCCGCGAAGACGGTGGAAGACACGGTGACGCAGGTGATCGAGCAGCAGATGAGCGGTCTCGACAACTTCCTGTACATGTCGTCGACGAGTGACGACTCGGGCAACGCCACGATCACGCTGACGTTCGCACCGGGTACCAACGCCGACATCGCACAGGTTCAGGTCCAGAACAAGCTGTCGCTCGCGACGCCGATTCTGCCGCAGGTCGTGCAGCAGCTCGGCCTCAAGGTGACGAAGTCGAGCAGCAGCTTCCTGCTGGTGCTCGCCTTCAACTCCGAAGACGGCAGCATGAACAAGTACGACCTCGCGAACTTCGTGGCGTCGCACGTGCAGGATCCGATCAGCCGGTTGAACGGCGTCGGCACCGTCACGCTGTTCGGCTCGCAGTACGCGATGCGGATCTGGCTCGACCCGAACCGCCTGACGAACTACGGCCTCACGCCGGTCGACGTGACGACCGCGATCACCGCGCAGAACGTGCAGATCGCGGGCGGCCAGATCGGCGGCACGCCGGCCAAGCCGGGCACCGTGCTGCAGGCGACGATCACCGAATCGACGCTGCTGCAGACGCCCGAGCAGTTCGGCAACATCCTGCTGAAGGTCAACCAGGACGGCTCGCAAGTTCGCCTGAAGGACGTCGCGCAGATCGGCCTCGGCGGTGAAAACTACAACTTCGACACGAAGTACAACGGTCAGCCGACGGCCGGCCTCGGTATCCAGCTCGCGACCAACGCCAACGCGCTCGCGACCGCGAAGGCCGTGCGCGCGAAGATCGACGAGCTCGCACCGTTCTTCCCGCACGGCCTCGTCGTGAAGTATCCGTACGACACGACGCCGTTCGTGAAGCTGTCGATCGAGGAAGTGGTCAAGACGCTGCTCGAAGGTATCGTGCTCGTGTTCCTCGTGATGTATCTGTTCCTGCAGAACCTGCGTGCGACGATCATCCCGACGATCGCGGTGCCGGTGGTGCTGCTCGGCACGTTCGCGATCATGTCGATGGTGGGCTTCTCGATCAACACGCTGTCGATGTTCGGCCTCGTGCTCGCGATCGGCCTGCTGGTGGACGATGCGATCGTGGTGGTGGAGAACGTCGAGCGCGTGATGGCGGAAGAGGGGCTGTCACCGAGGGAGGCGACCCGCAAGGCGATGGGCCAGATCACCGGTGCGCTCGTCGGCGTGGCGCTCGTGCTGTCGGCGGTGTTCGTGCCGGTCGCGTTCTCCGGCGGTTCGGTCGGCGCGATCTATCGTCAGTTCTCGCTGACGATCGTGTCGGCGATGGTGCTGTCGGTGCTGGTCGCGTTGATTCTGACGCCCGCACTGTGCGCGACGATCCTCAAGCCGATCCCGCAAGGCCATCACGAAGAGAAGAAGGGCTTCTTCGGCTGGTTCAACCGCACGTTCAACAACAGCCGCGACAAGTACCACGTCGGCGTGCACCACGTGATCAAGCGCTCGGGCCGCTGGCTCATCATCTATCTGGTCGTGATCGTCGCGGTCGGGCTGCTGTTCGTGCGCCTGCCGAAGTCGTTCCTGCCCGATGAAGATCAGGGCCTGATGTTCGTGATCGTGCAGACGCCGTCGGGTTCGACGCAGGAAACGACCGCGAAGACGCTCGCGAACATTTCCAACTACCTGCTGACGGACGAGAAGAACATCGTCGAATCGACGTTCACGGTCAACGGCTTCAGCTTCGCCGGCCGCGGTCAGAACTCGGGTCTCGTGTTCGTGAAGCTGAAGGACTTCTCGCAGCGTCAGCATGCGAACGAGAAGGTCCAGGCGCTGATCGGCCGGATGTTCGGCCGCTACGCGGGCTACAAGGACGCGATCGTGATCCCGTTCAACCCGCCGTCGATTCCGGAACTCGGTACCGCCGCCGGCTTCGACTTCGAGCTGACGGACAACGCCGGTCTTGGCCACGATGCGCTGATGGCCGCACGTAACCAGCTGCTCGGGATGGCCTCGAAGGATCCGACGCTGCAGGGCGTGCGTCCGAACGGGCTGAACGACACGCCGCAGTACAAGGTCGACATCGATCGCGAGAAGGCGAACGCGCTGGGCGTGACCGCGGATGCGATCGACCAGACCTTCTCGATCGCGTGGGCGTCGAAGTACGTGAACAACTTCCTCGACACCGACGGCCGGATCAAGAAGGTGTACGTGCAGTCGGATGCGCCGTTCCGGATGACGCCGGAGGACATGAACATCTGGTACGTGCGCAACGGGTCGGGCGGGATGGTGCCGTTCAGCGCGTTCGCGACCGGTCACTGGACGTACGGTTCGCCGAAGCTCGAGCGTTACAACGGCGTGTCCGCGATGGAAATCCAGGGTCAGGCCGCGCCGGGCAAGTCGACCGGTCAGGCGATGACCGCGATGGAAGGGCTCGCGAAGAAGCTGCCGGTGGGTATCGGCTATTCGTGGACCGGACTGTCGTTCCAGGAAATCCAGTCGGGCTCGCAGGCGCCGATCCTGTACGCGATCTCGATCCTGGTCGTGTTCCTGTGTCTCGCGGCACTGTATGAAAGCTGGTCGATCCCGTTCTCGGTGATCATGGTGGTGCCGCTCGGCGTGATCGGCGCACTGCTCGCCGCGACGATGCGCGGCCTCGAGAACGACGTGTTCTTCCAGGTCGGCCTGCTGACCACGGTGGGCCTCTCTGCGAAGAACGCGATCCTGATCGTCGAGTTCGCGCGCGAACTGCAGATGACGGAGAAGATGGGGCCGATCGAGGCCGCGCTGGAAGCGGCGCGCCTGCGGCTGCGTCCGATCCTGATGACGTCGCTCGCGTTCATTCTCGGCGTGCTGCCGCTCGCGATCAGCAACGGCGCGGGTTCGGCGAGCCAGCACGCGATCGGTACCGGCGTGATCGGCGGGATGATCACGGCGACGTTCCTCGCGATCTTCATGATCCCGATGTTCTTCGTGAAGATTCGTTCGATCTTCAGTGGCGAGAAGGAAGACGTCGACGAGGCACTGCGCCTGGCTCAGGAGCACTCGCACCACGAAGAGAAGCCGGGCAACGGCGACGAAGGCAACAAGGGACAGTGATGATGCAAAAACACGCTTTGACTGCAATCGCGGTCGCGCTCTTTGCCACGGGCTGCACGATGGCGCCGCATTACAAGCGGCCCGACGCGCCCGTCGCGCAGGCGTACCCGGCCGAAGGCGTCTATGCGACGCAGCCGGGTGCCTCCGGTGCACGCAGCGCGAACGGGCAAGCTGCGACCGCGATCGGCTGGCGCGAGTTCTTTGTCGATCCGCGCCTGCAGCGGCTGATCGAGATCGCGCTGAAAAACAACCGCGACCTGCGCGTGTCGGTGCTGAACATCGAGGCGGCGCGTGCGCAGTACCAGATCACGCGCGCGGGCCTGTTCCCGACGCTCGACGGTACCGGTACAGGCAGCATCCAGCGCGTGCCGCAGGGCTTGTCGACGATAGGTACGCCGTATATCTCGCGCGCCTACAACGTCGGCCTGTCCGCGTCGTGGGAGCTCGACCTGTTCGGCCGCGTGCAGAGCCTGAAGGACCAGGCGCTCGCGCAATACCTGTCGACGTCATATGCACGACAGGCGCAGGAGATCTCTCTGGTGTCGCAGGTGGCCGATCAATACCTGACGCTGCTGTCGACCGACGATCTGCTGAAGGTCACCGAGAACACGCTGAAGACTGCGCAGGACTCGTACAACCTGACGAAGCTGCAGTTCGACAACGGCACGGGCTCCGAGCTCGACCTGCGTCAGGCGCAGACGGTCGTCGAGACGGCGCTCGCGAACCAGCAGCAGCAGGCGCGTGCGCGTGCGCAGGCGCTGAACTATCTGGTGCTGCTGATCGGCGAGCCGCTGCCGGACGACCTGCCGGCGGGCATGCCGCTCGACGCGCAGAACCTGCTGACGGACATCCCGGCCGGGTTGCCGTCGGACCTGCTGATGCGTCGTCCGGACGTGATGCAGGCCGAGCAGACGCTCTTGGCCGCGAACGCGAACATCGGCGCGGCACGCGCGGCGTTCTTCCCGCGCATTTCGCTGACGGGCGCGTTCGGCACCGGCAGCCCGACGCTCGGCGGCCTCTTCAAGGCCGGCACGGCGGTGTGGTCGTTCGCGCCGCAGATCACGATGCCGATCTTCGAGGGCGGGCAGAACATCGCGAACCTGAACCTCGCGAACGTGCAGAAGCGCATCGAGATCGCCAACTACGAGAAGGCGATCCAGTCGGCGTTCCGCGACGTGGCTGACGGGCTGGCCGCACGCGGCACGTACGACCAGGAGATCGCGGCGCTCGAGCGCAACGAGCACGCGCAGCAGCGACGTTTCGATCTGTCGGACCTGCGTTACAAGAACGGTGTCGACAGCTACCTGTCGGTGCTGACCGCGCAGACGGACCTGTACAACGCGCAGCAGACGCTGATCAATGCGCGTCTGGCCCGCTGGACCAACCTGGTCAACCTGTACCGTTCACTGGGCGGCGGCTGGATCCAGCGTGCCGGCGAGACGCCGCGCGCACCCGACCAGACGGAAGACTACGACAAGGCAGCCGCACCGGCGCCTGCGTCGGCAGTGACGACGAACGGGTAAGCACGACGGCGGACAGGGGCGGGCGACCGCTCCGGTTCGCCGAAGCGCCGGACCGTACACGCGAAAACGCCACGGACGAGAGTCCGTGGCGTTTCTTTTTGTGCGGCTGGTTTGCGGTGAGGGTGGGGGAAGGCGGGGCGGGGTTTGGGCGGGTGGGGTCGCGTGCTGTCGTTGTGTTGAGCGGTGGAGCCGAGCGACGTCGCTCGGCACGATGCCGCCGGCCTTCAGCCGCCCAACCCCCCATCGCCAGAACGCTCTCGCCCTCGCAGCCGTCCCGCCTCTGCACCCCGCACAAAGCAAAACGCCACGGCATGCCGTGGCGTTGTTCCTCTACCGCGTCGCGCCGCGATCCGGCGTGTCCGGATTGGGCCGGTCAGTGGTGCACGTCGGCCGGGCGTCCGTCGAAGTCGTGTCCGGCACGGCGGATGTCACAACGTGCGTCCTTCTCGCCTTTCACGCCGTTGAACACGATGTTCAGAATCACCGAGGTCGCCGACGCGAGCAGGATGCCGCTGTGCAGGATCGGTGCGAGTGCCGGCGGCAGCTTCGAGAAGAAGTGCGGCGACACGACCGGCACGAGGCCCATGCCGACGCTCACGGCGACGATGAACAGGTTGTGCGTGTTGTTCACGAAGTCGACCTTCGACAGCACCTTGATGCCGTTCGCGGCCACCATCCCGAACATCACGATGCCCGCGCCGCCCAGCACGAACGGCGGCACCGATGCGACGACCTGCGCCATCTTCGGGAACAGGCCGAGCAGCACCAGGATCACGCCGCCCGTCGCGCAGACGAACCGGCTCTTCACGCCCGTCACGCCGATCAGGCCGACGTTCTGCGAGAACGACGTATGCGGGAACGAGTTGAAGATGCCGCCGATCAGCGTGCCGAGACCGTCGACGCGCAGGCCGCGCACGAGACGCTCCTGGTTGACCGGACGGTCGACCATGTCGCCGACTGCGAGGAACATCCCGGTCGATTCGATGAACGTGACGAACATCACCGTGACCATCGTCGCGATCGACAGCGGGTCGAAGTGCGGCCAGCCGAAGTGGAACGGCATCACGATGCCGACCCACGGGGCGTGCGCCACGCCGTCGGTATTCACGCGGCCGATCGCGAACGCGATCACGAAGCCGGCGACGATGCCGAGCAGCACCGAGATGTTCGCGACGAAGCCGCGGCCGAACTTGTTGATCAGCAGGATCAGCGTGAGCACGAGCAGCGACAGGCCGAGGTAGACGGGGCTGCCGTATTCTGGGTTGCCGACGCCGCCGGCCGCCCAGTTGATGCCGACTTCCATCAGCGACAGCCCGATCACCGCGATCACGGTGCCGACGACGACCGGCGGGAAGAATCGCAACAGCTTGCCGATCATCGGCGCGAGCACGATGCCGATGATGCCGGCCGCGATCGTTGAACCGAAGATGTCGAGAATGCCGAGGCCGGGGTTGGTGCCGATCGCGATCATCGGGCCGACTGCCGCGAACGTGCAGCCCATGATGACGGGCAGGCGGATCCCGAAGATCCACAGGCCGAGCGTCTGGATCAGCGTTGCGATGCCGCACGAAAACAGATCGGCGCTGATCAGAAACGCGATCTGGTCTTTCGGCAGCTTCAGCGCGCCGCCGATGATGAGCGGCACGGCGACAGCGCCGGCGTACATGACGAGGACGTGCTGGAGACCAAGCGTTACAAGCTTGCCGGTCGGCAGCACCTCATCGCACGGATGGACCGTGTTCGATTGCATCTGTCTCACTCCATGATCTTGTTTTCGGGGTGATACGAAGTTATGCGGAATGCACCATCGCAACAAGAGCGCTGGGTTCTATTCCGTTCTTTGCTGGTTCGATATGCCATTTCGGCATGAAACGGGGTGTCGATCATCGGGAAACTGCCGCAGGAGTGAGGTTCACCGGTTTTATAGCCCTCCAAAATAGTGCGGACCCCCGAGTCAAATATAGGCGGCTTTATGGTGTGTATCGCGCATGCGGCATAGTGGCAAAATCGACCTGCGAAAAATCGTGCCGGGTTAACCCGCGAGCGGCCGTTTTTGCCATCAAGGTGCACCCGGGTGCCACCCGTCGGTCGCGGCCGCGTTTTAGCGTCGTCGATGGGCAAATTCGCCGCGTAAATCGGGGCGCGTATCGCGATCCCGCTATCATCGATATCCGTTCATTCGAATATCGCCTTCCCGTCATGCGCCTGCTCGGAATCGACCTCGGCACCGGCTCTGTCAAACTAGTCACGCTCGATGCCGACGGCATCGAGCGTGCGGTCGCGAGCGAACCCTATTCGTTGTCGTCGCCGCAGCCGGGCTGGGCGGAAATCTCGCCGCACGTTTGGTGGGATGCACTGGCGCGCGCCGCCGCGAAATTGCCGGCCGGCGAGCGCGAGCAGGTCGTCGCGATCGGTTTCTCCGGCCAGATGCATGGCGTCGTGCTGATCGACGCGGCCGGGCAGCCGGTGCGGCCCGCGCTGCTCTGGCCCGATACGCGTGCGGTGCGCGAAGCCGATGCAGCCACCCGGCCCGACGCCGGTTTGCCCGTCGCTCCGAACCCCGTCGCGCCCGGCATGGCGGGGCCGCTGTTGCGCTGGCTGGCCGAACACGAGCCGCAGTCATTGCGTGCCGCGCGCTGGGCCGTGCAGCCGAAGGACTGGCTGCGTATCGCGCTGGGCGGCGACGTTGCGGCCGATCCGAGCGACGCGTGCGCGACCGCGCTGGCGACACCGGACGGCGCCTGGGACGCACCGCGGATCGCCGCGCTTGGCCTGCCGGCCGACCGTTTCGCGCCGGTGCGCGCGTCGGGCATGCGCTGCGGTGCGCTCGGTGCGCAGGCCGCCGCGGCACTCGGCTTGCCGGCCGGCGTGCCGCTCGCGACGGGCGCCGCCGATACCGCATGCGCGGCGCTCGGCAGCGGGCTCGCCGCGGCTGGCGACGCACTGCTGACCACCGGCAGCGGCGGCCAGATCGTCGTGCTCGCGGATACGTTGCCGCCTGCGCGGCGCGGACTGCATCGCTATCGCACGGCGGCTGGCGGCGGCTATTACACGATGGCCGCGATGCAGAACGTCGGGCTTGCGCTCGAAGCCGTGCGCGGCTGGCTCGGCTACGCGGGCTGGCCCGATGCATACGACGACGCGTTCGCGCAGCCGGCGTCCGGGCGATTGTGTTTTCTGCCGTATCTGACGGGCGAGCGCTCGCCATGGATGAACCCCGATGCGCGCGGCGGCTGGCTCGGTCTCGGGCTCGGCGACACGCGCGGCGCGATGATGCGCGCGGCGTTCGAAGGCGTCGCGTTCGCCTTGCGCGCGGGGCTCGATGCGATTCGCGATGCGAACCATGCCGATCCGGTGACGACGCTGCGCCTCGCGGGCGGCGGCTCGGTCGATCCGCGCTGGCGCCAGTTGCTCGCGGACGCGCTCGGCGCATCGCTCGACGCGGTCGACTGTCCGAATGCGGCGACGCGCGGTGCCGGGCTGCTCGCGGGAATCGCCATCGGACACTGGCGCGAGGATGCGTTGCACACGCTGGCGCCCGCCGCATCGCCGGTCGCCACGCCGCGCGACGATCGTGCGCTGGCCGCACGTCATGCACGCTTCGTCGACCTGTATGCGCGAACGGATGCATGGTTCACGGCGGGTGTTTAAACTCGGGCACTTGTCCGGGTGCGTCAGCGATGACGCATCGAGGCAAGCCGACGGCCGTTTCCGGCACACGACGCGTACCGGGATCGACGATCATGCCCGGCACGATAGGGGCCGCATGTGCCGGGTGGTTTGGCTTTACAAGGGGCCGGCCGCTCGGGGCAGCGCCGAGGGCTGGCTTCGCGACACAGACGCAAGTCGATGATCTGATTACACGCGCTGCCGCTCGGGAAGATCGACGGCGGCCGCGACCTGATGAACGAGAGCGAATCGCTTCGCTCGATCGTGCTGTATTGAACGGAAGGGAAACCCCATGCTCGAACTCGTTTCTTCGCATGCTTGCCACGGCGGCGAGCAACGCTTCTATCGCCACGATTCGAAGGCGATCGGTCTGCCGATGAAGTTCTCGGTGTACCTGCCGCCGCAGGCCGCGCACGGCCGCGTGCCGGCGCTGTTCTATCTCGCGGGGCTCACGTGCACCGAAGAGACGTTCGCGATCAAGGGCGGCGCGCAGCAATACGCGGCGCAGCACGGCATCGCGCTCGTGATGCCCGATACGAGCCCGCGCGGTGCGGGCGTGGCGGGCGAGACCGATGCGTGGGATTTCGGCGTCGGTGCGGGCTTCTACGTCGATGCGACGCAAGCGCCGTGGTCGGCGCATTACCGGATGGAGTCGTACGTGACGGGCGAGCTGCGCGAGCTCGTCGCGGCCGAGCTGCCGATCGACGGCGCGCGGCTCGGGATCTTCGGTCACTCGATGGGCGGGCATGGCGCGCTGACGCTCGCGCTGCGTCACCCGGACCTGTACCGCTCGGTGTCGGCGTTCGCGCCGATCGCCGCGCCGACGCGCTGCCCGTGGGGCGAGAAGGCGTTCTCCGGTTATCTCGGCGCCGATCGCGAAGCGTGGAAGCAGCACGATGCGAGCGAACTCGTCGCGCGCGCAGATGCGCCGAAGTTCGCGGACGGCATCCTCGTCGACCAGGGCCTCGCCGACTCGTTCCTCCCGAACCAACTGAACCCCGACGTGTTCGAAGCCGCTTGCGCGAAGGCCGGGCAGCCGCTGACGCTGCGCCGCCATCCGGGCTACGACCACGGGTACTACTTCATCTCGACGTTCATCGCCGATCACATCGCGCATCATGCGCGCGTGTTGGTGCGGTGAGTGCGGCGCGCTGCACCCCGCGCGCATAAAAAACGCCGGCGCTGCCCTCGGGGGCACGTCGGCGTTTTCGTTTTTGCGGTTTGACGATCAGTGGCGCCGCAACAGACTCGCGCCGTACACCAGCGCCGACAACGCGGTGATCCAGAAGCTCGTCGGCCAGTCGGTGTGATACGCGAGCGCGATCCCGACCCACGCTTCGAACAGTGCGAACAGCGCAGCGAGCAGCACGCCGGTCGACAGCCGCGTCGCCACGTTCTGTGCGGCCGCGGCCGGCCCGACCAGCAGCGTGAACACCAGCAGCACGCCGACGATCTGCGTCGCCGCAGCGACCGCAAGCGCGCACACCGCGAGGAACAGTACCGACACCGTGCGCAGCGACACGCCTTTGGCTTCGGCCAGTTCGGGCTGGAGCGATGCGAACAGCAGCGGCCGCGCGATCAGCGCGAGCGCGGCGAGGCTCACCGCGCCGATGCCGGCCAGCACCGCGAGCGTGTCGTGGCTGACCGCGAGCACGTTGCCGAACAGCAGCGCTGTGACCTGCGTCGCGAACGACGTATAGAAATGCAGGAACAGCAGCCCGAAGCCGAGCGCGCCCGACAGGATCACGCCGATCGCGACGTCGCGGCCCGCGAGCCGTTCGCCGAGCGCGCCCATCCCGATCCCGGCCGCGAGCGTGAAGCCGACCATCCCCCAGATCGGCGAGATGCCGAGCAGCACCGCGCCCGTCGCGCCGGTGAAGCCGACGTGCGACAGCGCATGGCCGGCGAAGGTTTGTCCGCGCAGCACCAGGAAGTAGCCGACGATGCCCGCGAGCACCGCGACGATCCCCGACGCGGCGAACGCGTTGATCATGAAGTCGTATTCAAACATCGTGCGATTGCCCGGGATGAGCATGTCCGTGGTGGTGATGGCCGTGGCCACCGCCACCGCCGTGCGCATGACCGTCGTCGTCCTCGTGTTCGTGATCGTGCTTTTCGATTTCGACGTCGCCGGACATCACGAAGATCCTGCCGTTCACGCGCATCACGTCGATCGGCGAGCCGTAGAGCCGCGACAGCACGGGCCTGGTGATCACCTCGTCGACGGTGCCGAGCGCGGCGACGCCGTTACCCAGATACAGCACGCGGTCGAGCGCGTTCAGGAGCGGATTCAGCTCGTGCGCGGAGAACAGCACGGTGATGCCGAGCTCGCGCTGCACGTTGCGCACGAGTTCGACGACGCCGCGCTGATGGTTGGGGTCGAGGCTGATCAGCGGCTCGTCGAGCAGCAGCAGCTTCGGGTTGCCGAGGAGGCATTGCGCGAGCAGCAGGCGCTGGCGCTCGCCGCCCGACAGTTCCGACAGCGGCCGGCGCGCGAGCGTCGGGCCGCCGACGAGATCGAGCACGCGGTCGACGTCGCGCCGCGTCGCGGCGTTCGTGTGCGGCAGCCCCCAGCGGTGCCCGTCGGCGGCCATCGCGACGAAGTCGTAGCCGCGCATCCGGCGATTCGCGAGGCCGCTGCGAATCTGCGGCATGTAGCCGATCGACGCGTTGCCGCGCACGACCGGTACGCCGCCGACCGACAGCGTGCCGCCCGACACGGGAACGAGGCCGAGCACCGCGCGCATCAGCGTCGTCTTGCCCGCGCCGTTCGGCCCGAGCACGCCGACGAATTCGCCGGGTTCGATCGAGAAGCTGACGTCGCGCAGGATCGTGCGTCCGCCCAGTTCGAGCGTGACGCGATCGACGGCGAGTGCGTGGGGAGTGACGGTCATTTCGCAGCAGGGGTCATTTCTTGCCGGCGGCCAGCGCGGCGGCGAGCGCGTCGAGCTGGCCGGCCATCCATTGCTGGAAGGTCTTGCCGGCCGGCTGCGTCTCGGTGACGCTGAAGCTCGGCACGCCGGAGTCGCGCGCGATCTTCAGCATCCGCTTCGTCATCGGTTCTTCGGCCTGGCTGTTGTAGATCAGCACGCGCACCTGTTTCTTGCGCAGGTCGTTCTCGAACGCGGCGACGTCCTGCGCGCTGGCTTCGGTGTCGTTCATCGTCGCGAGCTGGAAGCGCAGGTTGCGCATGTCGAGGCCGATCGCATCCGACATGTAGCCGAACACGGGCTCGGTGGCCGTCACCGGTACGCCCTTGTATTGCGCGCGCAGCGCGGCGACCTTGTCGTCGACAGGCTTCAGCGACGCGACGAACTTCTGCAGGTTCGCATCGTACTCGGCCTTGTTCGCGGGGTCGGCGCGACCGAGTTCGGCGGCGATCGCGCGTGCGGCGGCCGGCATCGTCGCCGGGTCGTACCACAGGTGCGGGTTGTCGCCCGGTTTCTTGCCGACCAGATCGGCGACGACGATTGTTGCGCGCGTAGCCTGCTTCGATGCGGACAGCAGCTTGCCCATCCACGGATCGTAGTCGGCGCCGTTGTAGATCACGACCTGCGCGTGCTGCAGCGCGCGCGCGGTTTTCGGGCTCGCTTCGAACAGGTGCGGATCCTGGTCGGGATTGCTGAGGATGCTGGTCACCGCGACATGGTGGCCGCCGATCTGCGATGCGACGTCGCCATAGAAATTCTCCGCGGCGACGACGTTGACGGTCGCGGCCTGCGCGAAGCCGGGCGCCGCGAACGACAGCGCGGCGGCCGTGGCGGCGAACAGGCGTGCAAGCGACAGGGCGCGCCGCGGCGCGCGCTTCAGGGTAGTAGGCATGGAACTCCTCGTTGGAAAGGGCGCCGGCACGGCGCCGTGCGCATTGCGTCAGCGCTGCGCGGGCTTGCCCTTGCAGTGCCCGCACAGGCCATTGAGCTCGACCACCTGATGGTGGACTTCGAAACCGTGCGCGGGCTCGCTCGCGGACAACTGCTTCGCGAGGTCGCTGCCAGGGATCTCGACGGTATCGCCGCACGAATCGCAGATCAGGAACTGGCCTTCATGCGGCACGCCGATCTCGCAGCACGCGAAGAACGCGTTCTTCGATTCGATCCGGTGGATGAAGCCGTGTTCGACGAGGAAATCCAGCGCGCGATAGACGGTCGTGGGCGGCACGCGGCCGCGTTGCGGTTCGAGCTCGGCGAGCAGGTCGTAGGCGCCGATCGGGCGCTGCGCGGCAAGCACGCGTTCGTAGACCTGACGGCGCAGCGGCGTCCACGCGAGCCCGTGCTCGGCGGCGAATGCGTCGGCCCGGGACAGCCGGGCGTCAATGGACGATGAGGTGGCCATGGCGTGAAGCAGGCGAATGAAACGAAGTATCGCGATGATATAACGTATCCCATCCCCGTGCAGCCCGAATTCTCGGCTTCGCCTGTACTCCGTCCCCATCATCGCCGTTTCAGCCGCGCCGCACCCAGCGCGCCGCGCGTTGCCGGGCGTGCGTCCCCGGCCCGCGGCCCATGCCGCCGTGCCGCAGCGCATCATCGAAAGCCGCCGCGTCGCCTTGACAGCGCGAATCGCGTATCCGATCATTCGGCCAACGATAGAGCAATTGATCGGCCAGCGAGCGTTCGCTCACCTCGCGGCCTTCGTGCAGCAGAACGAACCGGAGACAACCAGTGAGACTGGACAACAAGGTCGCGATCCTGACGGGCGCGGCAAGCGGCATCGGCGAAGCGGTCGCGCAACGCTATCTGGACGAGGGCGCGCGCTGCGTGCTGGTCGACGTGAAACCGCCGAGCGGGTCGCTCGCGCGGCTGATCGAAGCGAATCCCGGCCGCGCGGCGGCGGTCACCGCGGACGTCACGCGCCGCGACGACATCGAGCGGATCGTCACCACGGCCGCCGAGCGCTTCGGCGGCGTCGACATTCTGTTCAACAACGCGGCGCTGTTCGACATGCGCCCGCTCCTCGACGAATCGTGGGACGTGTTCGACCGGCTGTTCTCGGTCAACGTGAAAGGGCTGTTCTTTCTGATGCAGGCCGTCGCGCAGCGGATGGTCGAGCAGGGCCGCGGCGGCAAGATCGTCAACATGTCGTCGCAGGCAGGGCGTCGTGGCGAGGCACTCGTTTCGCACTACTGCGCGACCAAGGCCGCGGTGATCAGTTACACGCAGTCGGCCGCGCTCGCGCTCGCGCCGCACCGGATCAACGTGAACGGCATCGCGCCGGGGGTGGTCGACACGCCGATGTGGGAGCAGGTCGATGCGCTGTTCGCACGCTACGAGAACCGGCCGCTCGGCGAGAAGAAGCGGCTTGTCGGCGAAGCCGTGCCGCTCGGCCGCATGGGCGTGCCCGGCGACCTGACGGGTGCCGCGCTGTTCCTCGCGTCGGCCGATGCCGACTACATCACCGCCCAGACGCTGAACGTCGACGGCGGCAACTGGATGAGCTGAGACATGGCGCCGTTCGCACGCGCAACCGCCGAACCACGAGGGCACGCATGATGGCCGAGATCGTCGTCGCCGGCGAACTGCTGGCCGAATTCGTCGCCGCCGAACGCGGCCAGGGTTTCGACACGCCGGGCCTGTTCGCCGGGCCGTTCCCGAGCGGCGCGCCGGCGATCTTCGCCGATCAGGCCGCGCGGCTCGGCGCGCGCGTCGCGTACGCGGGCTGCGTCGGCCGCGATGCGTTCGGCGACGCGATCGTCGCGCGGCTCGAACGCGACGGCGTCGACGTGGCGCGCATCCGCCGCGTTGCACGCCCGACCGGCACCGCGTTCGTCGCGTATCGCGACGACGGGTCGCGCAGCTTCGTGTTTACGCTGTCCACCAGCGCGGCCGCCTGCGTCGATGCATCCGACGTCGATGCCGCGATGTTCGACGGCTGCCGCTACTTCCACGTGATGGGCTCGTCGCTGACGAGCGAATCGGCGATCGCGGCGGTGCGGCGCGGCGTGTTCGAGGCGGCGCGCGTCGGCGCGAAGGTGTCGTTCGATCCGAACGTGCGGCGCGAGATGCTGGGCTTTCGCCCGATGCGCGCGGCGCTCGACGAGATGCTCGCCGCATGCCACCTGTTCCTGCCGAGCGAGGCCGACCTGCCGTTCCTTTGCGGGCCGCAGCCGGCCGAACGCGCGATCGCGGGCCTGCTCGCGACGCATCCGTTGCTCGAGCGCGTCGTGCTCAAGCGCGGCGCGGCAGGCAGCGTCGCGTTCGATCGCGCGAGCCGTGTCGACGCGCCGGCCTGCGCGGTCGACGAACTCGACCCGACGGGCGCCGGCGACTGCTTCGGCGGCACGCTGGTCGCGAGTCTCGTCGCCGGCCTGCCGATCGACGTGGCATTGCGCCGTGCGAACGCGGCCGGCGCGATCGCGGTCACGCGGCGCGGCCCGATGGAGGGCAACAGCGGCGCCGCCGAGATCGACCGTTTCCTGACCGAACGAGGTATCGCATGTCCGGCCTGACCTCCACCGCCGAGCGCGCGCGTACCGCGCATGCCGACGCCGTGCTGCGGATGATTTTCGACGCGAATCGCGCGGATGCGCAGCGCGGCATCTATTCGATCTGCAGCGCGCACCGGCTCGTGCTGGAAGCCGCGTGCGAAGCCGCGCGAGCGGACGGCTCGCCGCTGCTGATCGAGGCGACCTGCAACCAGGTGAATCATCACGGCGGCTATACGGGCATGACGCCCGCCGACTTCCGGCGCGACGTCGATGCGATCGCGCAGCGCTGCGGGCTCGCGCCGTCGGCACTCGTGCTCGGCGGCGATCATCTGGGCCCGAACCCGTGGCGGCACCGCCGCGCGGCCGACGCGATGCGAGAAGCGGCCGCGATGGTCGCGGCTTACGTCGAAGCCGGTTTCGAAAAGATTCACCTCGATGCGAGCATGGCCTGTGCGGACGATCCCGCGCGGCTCGACGATCGCACGATCGCCGCGCGTGCGGCCGGGTTGTGCCGTGCGGCGGAAGAGGCGGCCGCGCGTGCCGGCACCGCACCCGTCTACGTGATCGGCACCGAGGTGCCGACGCCGGGCGGCGAAATGACGGGCGACGGCGGCACGGGCGGCGGCGCGATGATGCACATCGTGGTCACGCGCAGCGACAGCATCGCCGCGACGCTCGACGCGCACCGCAGCGCCTTCGCCGCGGCCGGGCTCGACGACGCATGGACGCGCGTGGTCGCGATCGTCGCGCAGCCGGGCGTCGACTTCGACGATCGCCACGTGCTTGACTACGACAGCACGAAG
Source organism: Burkholderia sp. Bp9016 (assembly GCF_003857765.1). Lineage (NCBI taxonomy): Bacteria > Pseudomonadati > Pseudomonadota > Betaproteobacteria > Burkholderiales > Burkholderiaceae > Burkholderia > Burkholderia sp. Bp9016. The sequence continues at coordinate 206,855 of NZ_QTPY01000008.1, read as the reverse complement.
GCCGCGTCGCTCGGCGCAAGCATCCTGCGCACGCCGCGCCTCGTGTTCGAAGCGCATTCGACCGACTACCAGACCGAAGGCGCGCTCGCCGCGCTCGTGCGCGACCACTTCGCGGTGCTGAAGGTCGGTCCCGCGCTCACCTTCGCGCTGCGCGAGGCGCTGTTCGCGCTGACCTTCATCGAGGATGCGCTGATCGACGACGTCGCGCAGCGCTCGCGGCTGCGCGACGTCGTCGATGCCGCGATGCGCGCGCAGCCGGAGCATTGGGCGCCGTACTACCGCGGCGACGAGACCGAGCAGCGGCTCGCGCGCCAGTTCAGCTACAGCGACAGGATCCGTTACTACTGGCTGCAGCCGGCCGTCGCGGCGGCGGTCGAGATGCTGTTCGACAACCTCGCGCGGCAACCGGTGCCCGAAACGCTCGTCGCGCAGTGGCTGCCGGACGTGTACGCGGCGTGCCGCGCGGGCGGCCTCGCGAAGGCGCCGCGCGCATGGGTGCGCCATCGGATACGCGACGTGATTGCGCACTATGCGCGCGCGTGCGGAATGCAGCGGCCGGCGTGACGGGCCGCGAAGGAAACGACGCAATAACGATGCAATAACGACGCAGTTCGAAGATATAAGGAGACATGCCATGCAACGAAAGATGCTCGACGCCGCCGTACGCTGCTTCGCCGGAGCCGCGTTCGCGACGGCCGCCTGCGCCGCATCCGCCGGCACGCTGACGATCGCGACGCTGAACAACCCCGACATGATCGAGCTGAAGAAGCTGTCGCCGGCGTTCGAGAAGGCGAACCCCGACATCAAGCTGAACTGGGTGATCCTCGAGGAGAACGTGCTGCGCCAGCGCGCGACCACCGACATCACGACCGGCAGCGGCCAGTTCGACGTGATGGCGATCGGCACCTACGAGACGCCGCAGTGGGGCAAGCGCGGCTGGCTCGCGCCGATGACGGGGCTGCCCTCCGATTACGACCTGAACGACATCGTGAAGACCGCGCGCGACAGCCTGTCGTACAACGGCCAGCTCTACGCGCTGCCGTTCTACGTCGAAAGCTCGATGACGTTCTACCGGAAAGACCTGTTCGCGGCGAAGGGGCTCAAGATGCCCGACCAGCCGACCTACGACCAGATCGCCGAATTCGCGGACAAGCTCACCGACAAGGCGAAGGGCACCTACGGGATCTGTCTGCGCGGCAAGGCCGGCTGGGGCGAGAACATGGCGTACGTGTCGACGGTCGTGAACACGTTCGGCGGGCGCTGGTTCGACGAGAATTGGAACGCGCAGCTCACGTCGCCCGAGTGGAAGAAGGCGATCACGTTCTACGTGAATCTGCTGAAGAAAGACGGCCCGCCGGGAGCGAGCTCGAACGGCTTCAACGAGAACCTGACGCTGACCGCATCGGGCAAGTGCGCGATGTGGATCGACGCGACGGTCGCGGCCGGGATGCTCTATAACAAACAGCAGTCGCAGGTTGCCGACAGGATCGGCTTTGCGGCCGCGCCGGTCGCCGTCACGCCGAAGGGCTCGCACTGGCTGTGGGCGTGGGCGCTGGCCGTGCCGAAGACGTCGAAGCAGCAGGACGCCGCGCGCAAGTTCATCGCGTGGGCGACCTCCAAGCAGTACGTCGAGATGGTCGGCAAGGACGAAGGCTGGGCGTCGGTGCCGCCGGGCACGCGCACGTCGACCTACCAGCGCCCCGAGTACAAGGCTGCCGCGCCGTTCTCCGACTTCGTGCTGAAGGCGATCGAGACGGCCGATCCGAACGATCCGTCGCTGAAGAAGGTGCCGTACACGGGCGTGCAGTACGTCGGGATTCCTGAATTCCAGTCGTTCGGCACGGTGGTCGGCCAGGCGATCGCCGGAGCGGTGGCCGGCCAGATGACGGTCGACCAGGCGCTCGCCGCCGGACAGGCCGCGGCGGACCGCGCGGTGCGTCAGGCCGGCTACAAGAAGTAACGCGGCGTGCACCGTGCGCGTCGTCGCGCACGGTGCGGGCCGCGCCAGCAGAAAGGCGGGCAGGCCGTTCGCACCCGCGCCTCAACCGGAGGGACTCCGATCATGCGTCATTTACGTCTTCCCCTGAGCCACGCGCCGTCGGTCGGCGACGCGGCGTCGCCGCCGGGCGCACCGCACCGCGCGCGCGGCGGCGCGCGCTGGCTCGTCTCGCCGTCCGTCGCGGTGCTGCTGCTGTGGATGTCGATTCCGCTCGCGATGACGATCTGGTATTCGTTCTCGCGCTACAACCTGCTGAACCCGGACGTGAAGGGCTTTGCCGGGCTCGACAACTATCGCTTCCTCGCGACCGATCCGTCGTTCCTGCCCGCGATCTGGCACACGCTCGTGCTGATCGGCGCGGTGCTCGCGATCACGGTGGTCGGCGGCGTGCTGATGGCCGTGCTGTTCGACCGCAAGTTCTACGGGCAGGGCGTGGCGCGCCTGCTCGCGATCGCGCCGTTCTTCGTGATGCCGACGGTGGCCGCGCTGATCTGGAAGAACATGATCCTGCATCCGGTGTACGGGCTCGTCGCGACCGCGATGCGCGCGCTCGGGATGACGCCGATCGACTGGTTCGCCGATTACCCGCTCACCGCCGTGATCATGATCGTCGCGTGGCAGTGGCTGCCGTTCGCGTTCCTGATCCTGTTCACCGCGATCCAGTCGCTCGACCAGGAGCAGAAGGAAGCCGCGCGCATCGACGGCGCCGGCCCGATCGCGATGTTCTTCTACATCACGCTGCCGCACCTGAAGCGCGCGATCGCCGTGGTCGTGATGATGGAGACCATCTTCCTGCTGTCGATCTTCGCGGAGATCTACACGACGACGGGCGGCGGTCCGGGCGACGCGACCACCAACCTGTCGTACCTGATCTATGCGCTCGGCCTGCAGCAGTTCGACGTCGGCCTCGCGTCCGCGGGCGGGATCATCGCCGTCGTGGTCGCGAACGTCGTGTCGTTCTTCCTCGTGCGGATGCTCGCGCGCAACCTGAAGGGAGAGTACGAGAAATGAGCGACCTCACTTTCGAAGGCCGGCGCATGCCGGCTGCGTTCGACCTCGTGCGGCGCGCGCTGCCCGGCGCGCTCGCGTGGCTCATCGCGCTGCTGCTGTTCTTCCCGATCTTCTGGATGGCGATCACCGCATTCAAGACCGAGCAGCAGGCGTATGCATCGACGCTGTTCTTCGTGCCGACGCTCGACAGCTTCCGCGAGGTGTTCGCACGCAGCAACTACTTCGCGTTCGCGTGGAATTCGGTGCTGATCTCGGCGGGCGTCACGGTGATCTCGCTGCTGCTCGCGGTGCCGGCCGCCTATGCGATGGCGTTCTTCCCGAACCACCGCACGCAGAAGGTGCTGCTGTGGATGCTGTCGACCAAGATGATGCCGTCGGTCGGCGTGCTGGTGCCGATCTACCTGCTGTGGAAGAACGCGGGGCTGCTCGATACCGTGTCGGGTCTCGTGATCGTCTACACGCTGATCAACCTGCCGATCGCGGTGTGGATGACCTTCACGTACTTCAACGAGATCCCGAAGGACATTCTCGAAGCCGGGCGCATCGACGGCGCATCGACATGGCAGGAGATCGTCTACCTGCTGATGCCGATGGCGCTGCCGGGGCTCGCGTCCACCGCGCTGCTGCTCGTGATCCTGTCGTGGAACGAGGCGTTCTGGAGCATCAACCTGTCGAGCTCGAACGCCGCGCCGCTGACGGTGTTCATCGCGTCGTACTCGAGTCCCGAGGGCCTGTTCTGGGCGAAGCTGTCCGCCGCGTCGCTGCTCGCGGTCGCGCCGATCCTGATCGTCGGCTGGCTGTCGCAGAAGCAGCTCGTGCGCGGCCTCACGTTCGGAGCGGTCAAATGAGCGCGGCCGGCAAAGGTGGCGCGAGCGAAGGGACGAACGTGCTGATCTGCGACTGCGACGGCGTGCTGATCGACAGCGAGGCCGTGGCCGCCGACGTGATCGTGCGCGAGCTCGATGCGCGCTGGCCGGGTGTCGATGCACGACCGGTGGTGATGCCGCTGCTCGGGCTGCGCATCGAGCGCGTGCTGGCCGGCGCGGGCGACGCGGCCGGACGCAGGCTGTCGGCCGACGATGTCGATGCGATTCGCCGCGCGGTCGAGGCAGCGGCCGTCAATGCGCCGATGGTCGACGGCATCGACGCGGCGCTGGCCGCGATCCGGCTGACCACGGCGTGCGCGAGCAACAGCTACCGCGCATACGTCGAGGCGGCGCTCGCGCGCACCGGCCTCGCGCGCTTCTTCGGCGACCGGCTGTTCTGCGCGGACGCCGTCGCGCGCCCGAAGCCGGCGCCCGACGTGTATCTCGCGGCCGCGCACGCGCTCGGCGTCGTGCCCGCGCAATGCCTCGTCGTCGAGGACAGCGCGACCGGCATCACCGCGGCCGCCGCGGCCGGCATGACCGTGCTCGGCTTCGTCGGCGGCGGCCATGCGTCGGCCGCGCAGATCGACGCGCTGCGCGGGATCGGCGCGCGTCACGTATTTGACGACATGCACGAGCTGCCCGGCTACGTCGCGCGCTGGCAGGCGACGGGCGCGGTGCTGCCGAACTAGCAACCACGAACGATTGCGCGCCGCGCTCGATCGACGCGGCGCATCACGAACGAACGGAGACAGACCATGGCAAGCGTGCTCCTGCGCAACATCGCGAAGCGCTACGACGACACCGAAGTGCTGCGCAACGTGAACCTCGACATCGCCGACGGCGAATTCGTCGTGTTCGTCGGGCCCAGCGGCTGCGGCAAATCCACGTTGATGCGGATGATCGCCGGGCTCGAGGACATCTCGAGCGGCGACCTGCTGATCGACGGCGCGAAGGTCAACGACGTGCCGAGCGCGAAGCGCGGCATCGCGATGGTGTTCCAGTCGTATGCGCTGTATCCGCACATGACGCTATACGACAACATGGCGTTCGGCCTGAAGCTCGCCGGCGCGAAGAAGCCCGAGATCGACCAGGCGGTGAAGCAGGCCGCGAAGATCCTGCACATCGATCACCTGCTCGACCGCAAGCCGAAGCAGTTGTCGGGCGGCCAGCGGCAGCGCGTCGCGATCGGCCGCGCGATCACGCGCAAGCCGAAGGTGTTCCTGTTCGACGAACCGCTGTCGAACCTCGACGCCGCGCTGCGCGTGAAGATGCGGCTGGAGTTCGCGCGGCTGCACGACGAGCTGAAGACGACGATGATCTACGTGACGCACGACCAGGTCGAGGCGATGACGCTCGCGGACAAGATAGTCGTACTGTCGGGCGGCGCGGTGCAGCAGGTCGGCACGCCGAACGCGCTGTATCACGCGCCGGCGAACCAGTTCGTCGCGGGCTTCATCGGCTCGCCGAAGATGAATTTCCTGAAAGGCACGGTCGAGTCGGCAGATGCGACGGGCGTGCTGGTGCGCTTCGGCAGCGGCGAGACGCAGCGCGTCGCGGTCGACGCGGCGGGGTTGCAGCGCGGTGCGACGGTGACGGTCGGCGTGCGGCCCGAGCACCTGATCGTGGGGCAGGCGGCGACCGGTGTGGCCGCGCGGACGATGGCCGTCGAATCGCTCGGCGATGCCGCGTATCTGTACGCGGAGTCGGCTGTCGCACCGGACGGGCTGATCGCGCGGATTCCACCGCTCGACACGTACCGCACCGGCGAGGCGCTGCACGTGCATGCGCAGGCCGAGCACTGCCACCTGTTCGACGAAAACGGGCAGGCGTTCCGGCGGCTCGACGTGCACGCGAAGGCGGCGTGAGGGCGCGCGCCGGTCAGCGGCGCAGGTGCGGCGGCGTCAGGCCGCCTTCGCTTCGAGCGCCGCGCGTGCGCAGGTTTCGTCGGTGACGAGCCCCGACAGCCAGCCACCGCGTAGCGCGGCGATCACCGCGTCGCGCTTTTTCGGGCCGCCGGCGAATGCGATCGTCGGGCGCCTGGGCGGCGTGTCGAGCGCGACGCTCGTCACGCGCCCGCTCGTCGATACGTCGATCCGCTTGCCCTGCGCGTCGATCGGCACGCCGAGCAGTTCGGCCACCGCGCCGAGCGCGGTCATCTCGTCGCGCTCCTGCTCGGTGATGAAGCCGTCTTCGTAGAGCGGGCAGTGCGGGCCGATGTTGCCGATCCCGACGAACGCGACGTCCGCCTTGCCCGACAGCGTATCGACGATCCGGTACAACCGGTGATTGCACCATTGCGCGCGCTCGGCGGCGCTGTCGGCGAACAGCGGCGCGGGCAGCAGGAAGTGCTTGCTGCCGGTTTTCTCGGAGATGTACTGCGCGACGTCGTAGCGGTTCGACGAGCCGTCCGCCGCGATCGCGCCGACCATCGACACGAGACGGTGCTGCGGCCGGTCGATCTGCGCGATCTGTGCGACCGCGGCCTTCAGCGTCCGGCCGCTGCTCACGGCGATCACCATCGGTCGCGTCTCGTTCAGGTAGCGCTCCATCACCTGCGCGCCGGCGACCGCGAGCTTGCGGTCGATCGCTTCGGGTGCGTCGGCATCGACGGGCACGACTTCGCACATCGCGAGGCCGTAGCGTTTAGACAGCTGCGCGCCGAGGTCGAGACAGTCGGCGAGCTGGTGATCGACGCGCACGCGGATCAAATTCTTCTCGACCGCGAACGCGACGAGGCGCTGCGCGACCGGGCGCGACACCTGCAGCTTCTCGGCGATTTCGTTCTGCGTGTCGCCCGCGACGTAGTAGAGCCACGCGGCACGCGTGGCGAGATCGAGTTTTTCTGAGGACTTGGACACGATAGCGGTTCGGTTCGGATCTTGGCCGGCCGTCGGGCGGCGCAACGGCATCCACTGTAACGCATGCCGGGCGCGCGGCCGATGGCCGCGGTGCGTCGCCGCGGCGGCGTTTACGCGAGCCGCGCGCGCGACGGTTCGTAAAGCGGACGCACGTGACGGTACAGCGAGCGGAATGCGTCGAGGCGCTCGCGCAGCAGCGCGTGACGCGCGGCGTCGGGCGCGTATTCGGCGCGCACCGGCGGCTTGGTCAGCACCGCATGCGGATCACCGCCGACGGCGAGCCAGCCGAGTCGTGCCGCACCGAGCGCCGCACCGGTTTCGCCGCCGCCGTGCTGGCGCGTGTGCACGTTCAGCGCATCGGCGATCAGCTGCGCCCAGAACGCGCTGCGTGCGCCGCCGCCGATCAGCGACAGCCGGTCGGTTTCGACGCCGGCCGCATGCAGTGCATCGAGGCCGTCGGCGAGGCCGAGCGTCACGCCTTCGAGCACCGCGTAGCCGAGATGCGCGCGTTCGGTCGCATGCGTCATCCCGAAGAACACGCCCTGCGCGTACGGATCGTTGTGCGGCGTGCGCTCGCCGGACAGGTAGGGCAGGAACAGCGGCGCCGTCGCGAGCGCATCGGCGTCGAGCGCTTCGATTTCGGCGAGCAGCGCGGGCTCGTCGGTGCCGGTCAGCTTGCAGACCCAGCGCAGGCAGCTCGCGGCCGACAGCACGACGCTCATCAATTGCCAGCGATCGGGAATCGCGTGACAGAACGCATGCACGGCCGACGCCGGATTCGGCATGAAGCGGTCGCCGACCACGCTCAGCACGCCCGACGTGCCGAGCGACACGAAACCGTCGCCCGCGTGGATCGCGCCGATGCCGAGGGCGCTCGTCGCGTTGTCGCCGCCGCCGCCCGCGACGACGACGGCCTCCGACAGCCCGAGTTCGCGCGCGACATCCGCGCGCAGCGTGCCGGACGGCGCGTTGCCTTCGACGATGCGCGGCATCTGGTCGCGCGTCATGTCGCATGCGGCGAGCAGCGCCTCCGACCAGTCGCGCCGCGCGACGTCGAGCCACAGCGTGCCGGCCGCGTCGGACGGGTCGGACACCTTCGCGCCCGTGAGCCGGAAGCGCAGGTAATCCTTCGGCATCAGTACGCACGCGGTGGCGGCGAACACGTCGGGTTCGTGCTTCGCGACCCACAGCAGCTTCGGCGCGGTGAAGCCGGGCATTGCCAGGTTGCCGGCCAGCGCGTGCAGATCGGGCGCGCGTTCGGTGAGCAGCGCGCATTCGTCGGCGCTGCGCATGTCGTTCCACAGGATCGCCGGGCGCAGCACGCGGTCGTCGCGGCCGAGCAGCACCGCGCCGTGCATCTGGCCCGACAGGCCGATCCCGCGCACCTGCGCGAACGCGTGAGGATGCCGTTCGCGCAGCGCCGCGAGCGCGGCGAGCGTGCCTTGCCACCAGTCGTCCGGATGCTGTTCCGCCCAGCGCGGGTGCGGCCGCGACACGGTGAACGGCGTGCCCGCGGTGCCGACCACCGTGCCGTCGGGGGCAAGCAGCAGCACCTTCACTTCCGAGGTGCCGAGGTCGATGCCGAGATACATGAGCGATCCGTCCGTCAGTGAGGAGCCGCTACTTTAGCCGCACGCACGCGCGCATGCCAACGCAGGTTCGCCCGGATGCGCGGCCGGGCCGGTTGCCGGATATCGGGCCGCGTCAGCGCTGCGCGAGCCATGCGTCCACGCGTGCGAGCCCCGCGCGCAGCGCTTCGAACAGCGCGGCGTTGTCGGCGAGCGAGCCCCACAGCGCGCGGCTCGCACACAGCGCGACGGCCGGGTCGTCGGCTTCCACGATCGCGCGCGCGGCGTCTTCGTCCATCACGCCGTCCTGGTATGCATACGGCAGCAGGCCGCGCGCCCGGCGTTCGAGAAAGCGCAGGAACAGCGCCGGCAACACGGCGGTGGCGACCGGCGCGGCGCCGCGCGCGAACGACTCGACGAGCGTCGGCGCGATGAAGCCGGGAATCTTCGAGAAGCCGTCGGCCGCGACGCGCTGGTTCGTATCGAGCACGTACGGGTTGCCGAAGCGTTCGAGCACGACGTCGCGATAGCGTTCGAGATCGAGCGGGCTCGGGGTGAGGCACGGGATCACGTCCTGCGTCACGTAGTCGTGCGCGAAGCGCCGGATCGCCGCGTCGTGCGTCCCTTCGTGGATATACGTGTGGCCCGCGAGCGTGCCGGCCCAGGCGATGCAGCTGTGCGTTGCGTTGAGGATGCGGATCTTCGCCTCCTCGTACGGATGCACGTCGTCGACCAGTTCCGCGCCGGCCAGCTCCCAGCGCGGCCGGCCGGCCGCGAAGCGGTCCTCGATCACCCACTGGATGAACGATTCGCCCATCACCGGGCACGCATCGTCGACGCCGGTCGCCGCGCGCACGCGCTCGCGCACATCGTTGGTCGGGCGCGGCGTGATGCGGTCGACCATCGCGCTCGGCGTCGCGACATGGGCGTCGAACCACGCGAGCAGGTCGGTCTGGCCGCGCCGTTCGAGGAATTCGCGCATGCCCGCGCGAAAGCGCGCGCCGTTGTTGCGCAGGTTGTCGCAGCTTTGCAGCGTGAGCGGGCCTGCGTCGCGCTTCACGCGTTCGGCGAGCAGCGCCGCGAGCGCGCCGTACAGCGTCGTGCGCGCGCCCTGCAGATCGGCCGCGAGATCCGCGTTCGCGATGTCGAGCCGGTTGTGTTCGTCGAGGTAGTAGCCGCCTTCGGTGACGGTGAACGACACGATCCGGCACGCCGGGTCGGCGCCGGCGTCGATCAGCGCGGCGAGGTCGATCGACCACGGCAGCACGCGCGAGATCGCGCGGATCGCCTCGTACGCGCGCTCGCCTTGCGGCGTGACGGTTTCCAGCGTGTATGCGCCGTGTTGCGCGGCGAGCGCATCCATCGTCGCGCGCATGTCGTCGCGGATGTTGCCGACGGTCAGCGACCAGCGTTCGTCGGCCGGCACGGCCGCGTTCACGCGATGCAGATACCACGCCTGGTGCGCGCGGTGGAACGAGCCGGCACCGATGTGCAGCAGCACGGGCGTGCGGGCGGAGGGCGATTCGGTCATCCGGTGTCTCCTGTCGCGATCGGATCGCGCTCGGCCTGGCTGCCGCCACGATCCATGCTGGCGAATACGATCATTTGCTCGTCATGTGAGCGAATGATCGTATTCAGGCAGGCGAAAGTCAAGGCAACGGCTTGGCATTTCGATGGTGCGCTGCGGCGGCCGGCGATTCGAGAGCGTCGCGCGGCGGCAGCGGGGCGGGTGGTCAGCGCGCTTCGTCGCGCGTCAATGCGACGAGTTCGTCGAGCAGCTTGCCGGCCGGGCCGGGCAGAATGCCGTGGCGGCGGCGGAATGCGGTGAGCGTGCGCACCGCGACGACTTCGCTCACGGGCAGCGTGTCGATCGTGCCGGCGCGCTGTTCGGCGCCGTACATCGGCTCGGCCATCCAGCTCAGGAAGCCCGCATGCGCGACGAGGCTCTTCAACGTCGTGACCGAGCGCGTCTCGACCGCGATATCGGGCAGCGCCAGCCCATGCGCGTCGAAGGTCGCACGCATGTGATCGAACGGTGCGGTGCCGCGCGGCGGAATCGCCCAGCGCGCGTGCAGCGTATCGGCGAGCGTCGGCGCGCGGCCGAGCGCGCGCAGCGGATGGTGCGGCGCCGCAACGATATGGCTGCGATCCTCCCACCGGCACTCGGGAATCGCGACGATCTCGTCGGTGTCGGGCCCGTGCGCGGACAGCGCGAGATCGATCTCGTGCTTGTGCAGCCCTTCCGCGAGCCGGTCCCACACGCCTTCGAGGATCTCGACGCGCAGATTCGGCCAGCGATCGAGCACGCGGCCGACCGCGACCGGCAGCACGAGGCTCGCGATGCTGCCCACCGCGCCGACCTTGATCGTGCCCTTCGCGAAGCCGCGCATCGCGTCGAGCTCCTCGCGCGCGTGCTCGGCCTCGTGCTGCAGCAGCGTCGCGTGCGGCAGCAGCGCGTCGCCGAACGCGGTGAGCTGCACGCCTTTCGAGTGGCGCTCGAACAGCGGCGCGCCGACCTGGTCCTCGAGCCGCTTCAGGATCCGGCTCAGCGCCGGCTGTGTGACGTGCAGCGCGTCGGCTGCGCGGCCGAGGCTGCCGCACGCGACGATGGTCGTGAATGCCCGCAATTGTCGGAGATCGAAAGTCATGCTGAAACGTAATGGCTTTTTGCAAAAAATACAGTATCTGAGAATGACCCGTGCTTCGATACTGTGGAAACCGCCAAGCCACCGAGGAGACGCCCGAGCATGTCCGGCACCCCGTCCCATTGCGCCGCACCGATCACCGTCCGCGACGCCGTCATCGACCTGTTCCGCCAGTTCGGCATCGACCGCGTGTTCGGCAATCCCGGCTCGACCGAGCTGCCGATGTTCCGCGATTTCCCCGCCGATTTCAGCTACGTGCTCGGCCTGCAGGAGGCCGTCGTGGTCGGTATGGCGGACGGCCATGCGCAGGCCACCGGCAATGCGGCTGTCGTGAACCTGCATTCGGCGGCCGGCGTCGGCAACGCGATGGGCAACCTGTTCACCGCGTTCAGGAACCGCACGCCGCTGATCGTCACCGCGGGCCAGCAGGCGCGCGCGATCCTGCCGTTCGATCCGTTCCTCGGCGCGACGCAGGCCGCCGAGCTGCCGAAGCCGTACGTGAAGTGGAGCATCGAGCCCGCCCGGGCGCAGGACGTGCCGGCGGCGATCGCGCGCGCGTACCGGATCGCGATGCAGGAGCCGCGCGGGCCGGTGTTCGTGTCGATTCCGGTCGACGACTGGGACCAGCCCGCCGAACTGCTGCCGCGCCGTGACGTGAGCGGCGTCGTGCGGCCCGATCCCGACGCGCTCGCGCGGCTCGGCGACGCGCTCGATGCCGCGCGGCGTCCCGCGCTGGTGGTCGGCGCGGCCGTCGATCGCGCCGGCGCGTGGGACGACGTCGTGCGGCTCGCCGAGCGGCACCGTGCGCGCGTGTACGTCGCGCCGATGTCGGGACGCTGCAGCTTTCCCGAGGACCATCCGCTGTTCGCCGGCTTCCTGCCCGCGATCCGCGAGAAGATCGTCGCGCGGCTCGACGGGCACGACCTCGTGTTCGCATTCGGCGCGCCCGCGTTCACCTATCACATCGAAGGGTTCGGCCCGCACGTGCCGCCGGGCGCCGCGCTCGTGCAACTCGTCGACGATCCCGGCATCGCCGCTTGGACGCCGTCGGGCGACGCGGTGGTCGGCAACCTGCGGCTTGCGGCGCGCGACCTGCTGGCGCGACCGGCGCCGCCCGAGCGGCCGATGCCGGCGCCGAGTCCGGCGCGCCCGCGCGTCGCCGTGCCGCCCGCCGGCGAACGGATGTCGGTGGCGTTCGCGCTGCAGACGCTCGCCGACGTACGCAACGCACACGACATCGTCGTCGAGGAAGCGCCGAGCGCGCGGCCCGTGATGCAGGCGCATCTGCCGTTCACGCGCAGCGGCACGTTCTACACGATGGACAGCGGCGGGCTCGGCTACGGGATGCCGGCCGCGGTCGGCGTCGCGCTCGCGCAGCCGGGGCAGCGCGTGATCGCGCTGATCGGCGACGGGTCGAGCCTGTATTCGATCCAGGCGTTGTGGAGCGCCGCACAGCTGAAGTTGCCGATCACGTTCGTGATCCTGAACAATCGTCGCTATGCGGCGCTGCAGGATTTCGCGCCGGTGTTCGGCTTCAGCCCCGACGATCCGGTGCAGGGCACCGATCTGCCCGACCTGAATTTCGTCGCGCTGGCGCAGGGGATGGGCTGCCACGGCATTCGCGTGGCCGATGCCGCGCGCCTGCACGACACGTTGACCGACGCGCTGCGCGCCACCGCGCCCGTCGTCGTCGAAATCGAAGTGGCCTGACGCGCAGCGCGCGTCGTTTCGGAGACTCCATGCAAACCGTATCGATGCTGATCGGCGGCGTACGCCGCGATTCGTCCAGCGGCGCGACGTTCGTGCGCCGCAACCCGCTCGACGGCGAAATTGCGTCGACCGCACCCGCGTGCACGATCGACGATGCACGCGCGGCGGCCGACGCAGCGGCTCACGCGTTTCCCGACTGGGCGGCCCTCGGCCCCGGCGCGCGCCGCGCGCTGCTGCTCAAGGCCGCCGCCGCACTCGAAGCGAAGCACGACCAGTTCGTCGCCGCGATGGCGGCCGAAACCGGCGCGTCGGCGCTGTGGGCCGGCTTCAACGTGCACCTTGCCGCGAGCGGGCTCGTCGAGGCCGCGTCGCTGACCACGCAGATCGGCGGCGAGCTGATTCCGTCCGACGTGCCCGGCTCGCTCGCGATGGGCGTGCGGCAGCCGGCCGGCGTCGTGCTCGGCATCGCGCCGTGGAATGCGCCGGTGATCCTCGCGACGCGTGCGCTCGCGCTGCCGCTCGCATGCGGCAACACGGTCGTGCTGAAGGGCTCGGAACTGTGTCCGGTCACGCACGGGCTGATCGTCGAGGCGCTGCAGGAGGCCGGCTCGCCGCCGGGTGTCGTGAACTTCGTGACGAACGCGCCCGACGATGCGGGTGCCGTCGTCGACGCATTGATCGCACATCCGGCCGTGCGCCGCGTGAACTTCACCGGGTCGACGCGGGTCGGCCGGATCGTGGCCGAAGCGTGTGCGCGCCATCTGAAACCGTCGGTGCTCGAGCTCGGCGGCAAGGCGCCGTTCGTCGTGCTCGACGATGCCGATCTCGACGCGGCGGTGGCTGCGGCCGCCTTCGGCGCGTTCGCGAATTCCGGGCAGATCTGCATGTCGACCGAACGGCTCGTCGTCGATGCATCGATTGCCGATGCGTTCGTCGCGAAGCTCGCCGACAAGGCCGCATCGCTGCCGCTCGGCGATCCGCGCCACGGACCCGTCGTGCTCGGCTCGCTGATCGACATGAAGGCCGTCGAGCGCTGCAATGCGCTGATCGACGATGCGCTCGCGCACGGCGCGACGCTCGCGTGCGGCGGCAAGTCCGACAGCACGCTGTTCCCGGCGACGCTCGTCGATCGCGTGACGCCCGCGATGCGGATCTACGCGGAGGAGTCGTTCGGGCCGGTGAAGGGCATCGTGCGCGTCGACGGCGAAGAGGCCGCGATCCGCTGCGCGAACGACAACGCGTTCGGGCTGGCGTCGGCCGTGTTCAGCCGCGATGTCGCGCGTGCGATGCGCGTCGCGGCACGCATCGAATCGGGCATCTGCCACGTGAACGGCCCAACCGTGCACGACGAGGCGCAGATGCCGTTCGGCGGCGTGAAGGACAGCGGCTTCGGCCATTTCGGCGGCAAGGCCGGCATCGCCGCGTTCACGGACCTGCGCTGGATCACCGTGCAGACCGCGCCGCGTCACTATCCGTTCTGAGAGGCTGCCGACGATGAGGATTGCGATTCTCGGCGCGGGTGCGATGGGCTCGCTGTTCGGCGGCTTGCTGGCCGAGCGGGGTGAGGCCGTCACGTTGATCGATGTGAACGACGCGCATCTCGACGCGATTCGTCGCGACGGTTTGCGCATCGACGACGATCGCGGCGCACGCCGCGTCCGCACGCTGCATGCCGTGCGACCTGAAGCGGCGCATGCGGCGGCGATTGCATCGCCCGACACGCCGTTCGATCTGCTGATCGTTTTCACCAAATCGACGCATACGCGCGCGGCGCTCGACGGCGTGCGCGCATTGCTGGGCCCGCACACGTCCGTGCTGACGCTGCAGAACGGGCTCGGCAACGTCGAAACGCTGAACGCGTTCGTGCCGCTCGAACGCATTCTGGTCGGCGTCACGACGTGGCCGGCCGACGTCGCCGGCCCCGGGCATGTGCGTTCGCATGGCGCCGGCACGATCCGCATGATGACGGCCGACGGTACGGCGCGCCCGTTCGCGGCGACGGTGGCCGCCGCGCTGTCGGATGCGGGACTCGCATGCTCGCTCGACGCCGACGTGTGGGCCGCGATCTGGGAGAAGGTCGCGTTCAACGCGGCGCTCAACACGCTGTGCGCGGCGACGGGCTGCACGGTCGACCAGCTCGCCAGCGTACCCGACGGGCCGCGGCTCGCGCTCGCGATCGCGGCGGAGACGGCCGCCGTCGCTCGCGCGAAAGGGATCGACGTCGACGGAGAAAGCATCGCCCACAACGTCGAGCATGCGATTCACGCACACCACGGCCATCGTCCGTCGATGCTGCAGGACGTGCTCGCGGGCCGCCGCACGGAGATCGACGCGATCAGCGGCAGGGTCGTCGCGGCCGCGCGCGAGACGGGCGTCGCGGTTCCGCATACCGACACGCTGCTCGCGCTGGTCAGGCTGATCGACGCGCGGATCGACTGAGCATCGGGCCGATCGCAGGTTCGCGGCGCGCGGCAGCAGGGATGCGCCGCACGCGGGCGGACTGACTGGACAGGAAAGCTGAATGAGCCGGCGCATCGACGCCGGCCGCGCAGCACGAGATTCGGGCACGCGCCTGCGCGCCAGCCCGGGCAACTGGAGACGCCATGAAAGTCATCGAATGCCGTTGTCTTGCCGCGCGCCGTTCGCGCACATCGCCGCCGCCGCGTGGCACACGGGAGGCCGCATGAGCACGCGCGACGGATTGCCGCCGCCGTCGGTCGACATCGGGGCGACACTCGACGACGGGCCGTTCACGACGATGCAGCGCTGCGTGGTGCTGCTCGCCGCGCTCGCGATCGTGCTCGACGGTTTCGACGGCCAGTTGATCGGTTTCGCGATTCCTGTGCTGATCCGCGAATGGGGAATCACGCGCGGTGCATTCGCGCCCGCGGTGGCGGCCGGGCTGATCGGAATGGGCATCGGCAGCGCGTGCGCAGGGCTCGTCGCGGACCGCTTCGGCCGCCGCCAGGCCGTGATCGGCAGCGTGTTCCTGTTCGGCGTCGCGACTTGCGCGATCGGTTTCGCGCCGAACGTCGCCGCGATCGCGATGCTGCGCTTCTGCGCGGGGCTCGGGATCGGCGGCGCGCTGCCGACGGCTACGACGATGACGGCCGAATACACGCCCGCGCGGCGCCGCACGATGATGGTCACGGCGACGATCGTGTGCGTGCCGCTCGGCGGCATGCTGGCCGGCTTGTTCGCGCACGAGGTGCTGCCGCGCTACGGCTGGCGCGGGCTGTTCTTCGCGGGTGGTGCGTTGCCGCTCGTGCTCGGCTTCGTGCTCGTGCGCGCGCTGCCCGAATCGCCGCGCTATCTGGCGCGCCGCCCCGCGCGCTGGCCGGAACTCGGCGCGCTGCTCGCGCGCATGCAGCGGCCGGTCGCGCCCGGCACCGTCTTCACCGATTTGCGCGAGGCGCGTGCGCCCGGTGCGCGGGGCGGCTTCGGCGCGCTGTTCGCCGGCGGTCAGGCGCGCGATACGATCGCGCTGTGGTGTGCGTTCTTCATGTGTCTGCTCGCGGTGTACGCGGCATTCAGCTGGCTGCCGACAATGCTGGCCGCGAGCGGGCTCAGCGTAGCGGTCGCGGGCGCGGGGCTCACCGCGTACAACCTCGGCGGCGTGATCGGCGCGCTGCTGTGTGCGTGGGCGATCGCGCATGCCGGTTCGCGCTGGCCGCTTGCGCTGTGCAGCATCGGCGGCGCGGCGAGCGCGGCCTGGCTGATGGGCGTCGATGCGGGGCGTCACACGGGCTGGCTGATCGCCGGGCTCGGCCTGCACGGACTGTTCGTCAATGCAGTGCAGTCGACGATGTATGCGCTTTGCGCGTACATCTATCCGACGGCGGTGCGCGCGACCGGCACCGCGAGCGCGCTCGCGTTCGGCCGGCTCGGTGCGATCCTCAGTGCGTTCGCCGGTGCGATCGTGATCACCACGGGCGGCGCGAATGCGTACCTGGCGATGCTGGCCGCCGCGATGGGCGTGGTGTGCGTCGCGCTGCTCGCGATGCGGCGGCACATTCCTCGCTTGACGCGCGAGCGGGCATTGCCGCGAGACGGGGAGGAGCTGGCCCGCACGTCGTCGTGACGCGCGGGCGCCTGACACGTGTTCGTTACAGCGTGGTGCGAACGTGCCAGAGCTCGGGGAACAGCACGACGTCGAGCATCTTGCGCAGATACGGCGCGCCGCTCGTGCCGCCCGTGCCTTGCTTGAAGCCGATGATGCGCTCGACGGTCGTCACGTGACGGAAGCGCCACTGGCGGAACGCATCCTCGAGATCGACGAGCTCTTCGGCCATTTCGTACAGCTCCCAGTGCTGCTGCGGATGACGATAGACCTCGAGCCATGCGGCCTCGACCGTTTCGTCGTGACGCATCGGCTGCGTCCAGTCGCGCTCGAGCCGCCCGGGCGCGATCGCGAAGCCGCGGCGTGCGAGCAAGCGCACGACTTCGTCGTAGAACGACGGCGCCTCGAGCGTCGCACGCACCTGTTCGAGGATGTCGGGCCGGTGCGCATGCGGCTGCAGCATCTGCACGTTCTTGTTGCCGAGCAGGAATTCGAGCTGACGATACTGGTACGACTGGAAGCCCGACGACTGGCCGAGATACGGCCGCATCGCCGAATACTCGGACGGCGTCATCGTCGACAGCACGTTCCACGCCTGCACGAGCTGCTCGAGAATGCGCGACACGCGCGCGAGCATCTTGAACGCGGGCGGCAGCGCGTCGTCGCGCACGGCATCGAGCGCACCGCGCAGCTCGAACAGCGCGAGCTTCATCCACAGCTCGCTCGTCTGATGCTGGATGATGAACAGCATCTCGTTGTGATCGGGCGACAGCGGATGCTGCGCATCGAGGATCGAATTCAGCGACAGGTAGTCGCCGTAGCTCATCGACTTCGAAAAATCGAGCTGCGCGTCGTGCCAGCCGGCTTGCGCGGCGGCATCGCCGGGCACGTGCGGCGTTTCGTGGGCCTGAGCGGCCTGCGGCGATTGCGCGGCGCGTGCGCCCGAGAACGGGCAGCCCGCCGGCGCATCGTCGCCGGGTGGCTGCATATGACCAGAATTCACGGCTTTCTCCAGGATTGAATGACGGGGGGCGCGGCGCGCGGCCTGCGCGCGCCGGGCGACGCCGATCAGGTCACCGCGCCGCGCTCGGCGAACTCGGGTGCCTTCCACGCGTCGGTGGCGAGAATGTCGCGCAGCGTCTCGACCGCATCCCACACGTCGGCGAAGCGCGTATAGAGCGGCGTGAAGCCGAAGCGCAGCACATACGGCTCGCGATAGTCGCCGATCACGCCGCGCGCGATCAGCGCCTGCATCACCTCGTAGCCATGCGGATGCTCGAAACTCGCCTGCGAGCCGCGCTGGTGATGCGCGCGCGGCGTGACGAGCTTCAGCGACAGGCCGGCGCAGCGGGCCTCCACGAGCGCGATGAACGCGTCGGTCAGTGCGAGCGACTTGCGGCGGATCGTCTGCATGTCGGTCTGCAGGAACACGTCGAGCCCGCATTCGACCATCGACATCGACACGATCGGCTGCGTGCCGCACAGGAAGCGCGCGATGCCCGGATCGGGCGCGAAGCCCGGTTGCATCGCGAACGGCGCGCGGTGGCCCCACCAGCCCGACAGCGGCTGCGAGAAATGCGGGAGATGGCGTTGCGGCACCCATACGAACGCCGGCGAACCGGGGCCGCCGTTCAGGTACTTGTACGTGCAGCCGACCGCGCCGTCCGCGCGCGCGCCGTTCAGGTCGACCGGCACCGCGCCGGCCGAGTGCGCGAGATCCCACAGCATCAGCGCGCCCGCGTCGTGCACGATCTGCGTGACGGCCGGCATGTCGTGCATGTAGCCGGTGCGGTAGTTCACGTGCGTGATCATCGCGACGGCCGTGTCTGCGCCGAGCGCGGCGGGCAGGTCTGCCGGATCGTCGATCAGGCGCAGCTCGTAGCCGTCGCCGAGCTGCTCGATCAGCCCTTGCGCGATGTACAGGTCGGTCGGGAAGTTGGAGCGCTCCGACACGATCACGCGGCGCTCCGGCGCGCGCCCGGCCTGATGGCGCAGCATCGCCGACAGCAGCTTGAACAGGTTGATCGAAATGGTGTCGGTCACGACGGTTTCGCCGGGCGCGCCGCCGATCAGCGTCGCGAGCTTGTCGCCGAGGCGGCGCGGCAGCGCAAACCAGCCGGCGGTGTTCCAGCTGCGGATCAGGCCTTCGCCCCATTCGGCGCCGATCACCTGTTGCGCGCGGGCAGCCGATGCGCGCGGCTGCCCGCCGAGCGAGTTGCCGTCGAGGTAGATCACGCCGTCGGGCAGCGCGAACTGGTCACGCAGCGCGGCGAGCGGGTCGTCGCGGTCAAGGGCGAGCGCGTCTTCACGAGTCTTGATCATGATGTCGGGTAGAGGTTTCGGGTAATCAGGAGGAGCGGCCGGGCAGCGCCCGCAGCACCGCGCGCACCGGGCTCGCGTCGAGCGTCGCGAACTTCAGCGGCAGCGCGATCAGTTCGTAGTCGCCGGGCGGCACGTCGTCGAGCACGATCCCTTCGAGGATCGCCATCCGGTGCGCACGCACGCGGTGATGCGCATCCATGGTCTTCGATTCCTGCGGGTCGAGCGACGGCGTGTCGATGCCGATCAGCTTCACGCCGCGCGCGGCCAGCAGGTCGACGGTCGCGGGCGCGACCGCGCAGAAGCCGCTGTCCCAGTGCTCGACGCTGGCGCGCGCATAGGTGCGCAGCAGCACGCGCGGCGGCACGCCGTCGAGCGCGGCCTCGACGTCGGCCGGCTGCACGACCGGCGTTGCACCGATGCAGTGGATCACGCGGCACGGGCCGAGGTAGGTGTCGAGCGGCACCGCGCCGATCGGCGCGCCGTTCGCGTCGTAGTGCAGCGGCGCGTCGCAGTGCGCGCCGGTATGCGGCGACAGCGTCAGGCGGGCGACGTTGACCGGCGAGCCGGCCTCCATCCGCCACACGCGTTCGACGGAAACCGGCGTGTCGCCCGGCCACACGGGGGTGGCGGGGCTGATCGGCGGCGAAATGTCCCAGAGTGTGTCCATGGCATGGCGAATCGGTGAATCGATGCTTCGAATGATAGGTGGACGCTCGCAGAAAGTGCTTGCGAAATAAACATGGACAATCCGCCCGATTGGCAGATAATTCGAATCAGAGGGAAAACGGGGACCAAAAATGCATGCGATCACGCTCGATGCCACCGACTGCCGGATTCTGGCAGTCCTGCAGGAAGAGGGCAGAATCAGCAATCTCGATCTGGCGGAGCGGATCTCGCTGTCGCCGTCCGCCTGTTTGCGCCGGATGCGCCTGCTCGAGGAGCAGGGCGTGATCGAGCACTACCGCGCATGCCTGAGCCGCGAGAAGCTCGGCTTCGAGCTCGAGGCGTTCGTGCAGGTATCGATGCGCAACGAGGAAAACCAGTGGCACGAGCGCTTCGCGGAAGCGCTGCGCGAGTGGCCGGAGGTGGTCGGCGCGTTCGTCGTGACCGGCGAGAGCCACTATCTGCTGCGCGTGCTCGCGCACAACCTCAAGCACTATTCGGATTTCGTGCTGAACCGGCTCTACAAGGCGCCGGGCGTGATGGACATCCGTTCGAACATCGTGCTGCAGACGCTGAAGGACGAGGCGGGCGCGCCGGTCGGACTGGCGCGCACCGGGGCGATCAAAGCGGTGTGAGGCCGTGGAAGCCGCCGCCGTGGAACACGAGCGGCGGCGCGCCGTCGCTCGCGGCCCGCACGCCGCAGCGCTCCACTTCGCCGACGAAGATCACGTGGTCGCCTTCGTCGTAGCGGCTGCGGTTGTGGCATTCGAACCACGCGAGCGCGCCGTCGAGCACCGGCATGCCCGAGTTGCCGGCCGCGTGCGCAATTCCTTCGAAACGATCGCCCTTGTAGGTCGAGAAACGCTTGCACAGGTCAAGTTGCGACGCCGCGAGCACGTTCACCACGTAATGGCTGTTGCTGCGAAACACCGGCGTCGACGCCGATTTGTGCGCGAGGCTCCACAGCACGAGCGGCGGATCGAGCGACACCGAGTTGAACGAGCTCGCGGTGATGCCGATCAGCTGTCCGGACGGCGCACGCGTCGTGATGACCGTGACGCCGGTCGCGAACTGGCCGAGCGCCTGGCGAAATGCGGCCGAGTCGAAATCCGGCGGAGTGGGGTGGTTCATCGGGCGGCCATCCGGGACGAAACGGGCGGGCGCGGCGCACGGCGAATCCGGGGGGCGCGGCGGACGAAAGGCGGCAAGGCCGGGGCGGTCGATTGGGAAGTGGTGCGCATGCCCGGATTTTAGCGGAATCAGGGCCGCCGGGCCCGTGCGGGCGGCGCATTGCGGCGTGAGCGTGAGGTAGCGAACACTGCCGCACGGCGCCCAAATTGCGCCCGAACGCCTGTTCCGTCGCGTTTTATTGCGCGCGGCAGATAGCGCTGTTGCGACGGCGCCGCGCCGCCTTGCTACCGTGCGGCCGCGAGCCCGAGCGACAGCGCGCCCGTCACGATCAGGCTCGATGCCCACACGGCATCGAGGTTGAACCAGCTTCTTGCGACGAATTTCAGTCCAAGATAGCGATAGACGAGCCACGCCAGCATGCCGCCCGTCGCGATCATCGCGGCCGCATGCACGGCCGCGACGACGAGCGCCATGCCGAGATGCGCGTCGACGAGCGTCGCGGCCGCGCGATGGCCGGCGTCCCCGGCGTCTCCTTCGAGCCCGCAGAGGCCGAGGTAGATTGGCACCAGCATCAGCCCGGCGCCGTGCGCGATCGCGACCGCGAACGACCACAGTCCGAGCCGCGCCGGCGCGATCCGCGCGAGTGCCCGCGGGTGGCGGCGGCGGATCAGCAACAGTGCGCCGAAGCCGATCACGAGCGCGCTCGCGCCGATGCGGATCGCCGACTGCCAAGCGAGCAGCGCGGCGAGCAGCCCGAACGGCAGCATCACCATGAACACCGCGAGCGCGTGGCCGAGCGCGAGATAGCCGAGCGCCGCGACGAGCGCGCCGCCGCGGCGCGTCATCAGCGCGTTCGACACGGCCAGCGGCCAGCCCATCGCCGGATTGAGCCCGTGATAGACGCCGCTCGCGAGCACGGCCGCCCACAGCGCGAGCGGCGCGGAGAACCCCGTGTTCAACGCTTGACCGACGGATAGCAGAACGAGTCGGTCGAGCAGTCGCCGCCTTCGAGCCGGATCTGGTGCGCGCGATAGCCGTCGGGGAACTCGACCCAGTAGTCGTCGGCGAGCGTGAGCCCGCCGTCCGGCCCCGCATGCGCGAGCACCTGCGCGGCCGGCACGCCGTCCGGGTAGAACTGGTCGTCCCACGTCGAGTACAGCGAGTTGGTCCAGTACACGCGCCGGCCGTCGCGGCTGATTTCCACCATCTGCGGGCCGCCCGCGAACGTGCGGCCGTTCGTGTGCGGTGCCCGGCGCACGATGCCGCCGATCCGTACCGACCCCGCGAGCACCGGCCGATGCGGATCCGACACGTCGTACTGACGCATCTCGCCGGTGCCCCAGCACGACACGTACAGGAAGCGGTCGTCGAGCGACAGGTCGATGTCGGTCACGAGCGGCGGCACCGCACCGAACCCCTTGAGCAGCGGCGGCAACTCGTCGGCGGCGGCCGGTTCGGCCGGGATCGTCGCGGTCTTGCGCACATGGAACTTGCCGTCTTCGCGCCACCAGGTCCAGATCGACCCTTCCAGATTGGTCGTGTCGACCACGACGCCGACGAACCCGTATTCGCGCACCGGATCGTGGGCGGGCCGTACTTCCAGCGCCATCTGGTGGTGCGCGCCGAGATCGATCGTCTGCACGTTGCGCCGCGCGCGCAGGTCCCAGAAATGCAGACGGTGGCCGTACCGGTTCGCGAGCAGGTCTTCCGGCACGATGCCGTTTTCGAATTGCGGCGGCAGCGCCCATTCGCTCGACACCATGTAGTCGCGCGGCAGGTTCCACCAGAAGTCGTAATGCTTGTCCTGCGGGCCGCGATCGATTTCCCAGCGGCCGAGCACGTCGAAGGTCTCGCAGTCCATGATGAAGATGCCGGGCGCGCCGTCGGTGCCGTCCTTGCCCGCGCCGCCGAGCGTGCTCACGTAGATGCCCTCCGGGCCGCAGTGGACCGTGTGCGGCCGCGAATAGCCGGTCTTCGCGAAGATCTCGTCGGGCTCGATGATCTTGTGGATGCGCGCCTGCGTCGGATGCGGCCTGGTATCGATCACGTAGATGCGTGACGAGCGCAGGCCGGGGATGATCAGGAAGCGTCGCTCGAGAAAGGCGTGGCCGGTGAGCGGCGACAGCGACGACGAACACGCATTCCAGCCGAAGTGATGAAACTCGTCGCCGGTGTTCGGCATCGTCACCGTGTGGACGATTTTTCCGTAGGTCGCGGAGCCGGGCTTCACGTCGATCACGGCGAGCGCATCGGGTCTGGAAAAATCGGGACTCAGCAACAACGTATAGGCAAACTCTTCCGCCGGCGCCTGCATCGCAAGTTCCGGCGAAGCGTGAAAGGTCGGGTCGGGCCGCATGCTCATCGGGGTGCCTCTCTCGGTTGTATCGGATCGTTGACGCACGGCCGTTCGCTGCGGCGCGCGGGGCCAAGGTGTTGCGCGGCGCACGTCGGCGGGACGTGCGGTGCCGTGCATCAGGTCGGGAAAGCGGGCAGGCGCGCAGGCCTGGATCGCAGCGCATGGCAGCGCGAGGGTGCAGGTGAGGCGGCGGCGCATGGTGCGCCGGCGAACGCGCCCGCGATGCGGGCGAAATCTGCTAAGGCATGCATATCGATGTTCCGGCGGATGATGGGTGCATCAGGAGCGGGCATGCATCGGACGCTGCGTGCAGCCGGACGGTGTGCCGTCGCGGCGACGCGTGACTAAGTGTAGACGAGAAACGTGCGGCGGACCGTGCGCGGCGTGCATGCGGTTCTGCCGGATTCGCACGCGAGTGAGATACTTGAACGCGTGCCGCTTCGCCCGCGCAAACGGGCGGCGGCGAGGCGAACAGGCGGCGGCGCGCATGCATGCGTGCGCGCCGCCGCTGTCATCAACGAGGGACTGATTTCATGGTGAACGACATGCTTGAAACCGCGACTGTAGGCGGCGGGTGCTTTTGGTGCACGGAAGCCGTGTTTCTCGACGTCGACGGCGTGACGGCCGTCCAGTCGGGCTATGCGGGCGGCCATACGCGCAACCCCGGCTATCGCGACGTGTGCGAAGGCGATACCGGGCACGCGGAGGTCGTGAACGTGACGTTCGATCCGGCCCGCATCGGCTATCGCGAGATCCTCGAGATCTTCTTCGCGACGCATGATCCGACCCAGCTGAACCGGCAGGGCAACGACGTCGGCACGCAGTACCGATCGGTCGTGTTCACGCGTTCGGATGCGCAGCGTGACACCGCGCTCGACGTGATCCGCGAACTGGAGCGCGAACAGGTGTTCGGGCAGCCGATCGTCACGCAGGTCGTGCCGCTCGACGACGACAACTACTGGCCGGCCGAGGACTATCACCAGAACTATTACGCGCGCAATCCGGGGCAGGGCTACTGCTCGGTCGTGATCGGGCCGAAGCTCGCGAAATTCCGCCAGAAATTCTCGCACCGGCTGAAATCGCTGCGCGGTGCATGAGCGGCCGGCCGGTGAGTGGCGGCCAAACGGCCACTGAGCGGCAGCGGCCACACTAAGCGGCGCCTGATGCCTGCTGCGCCGCCTCGTTGCGCCAGTGCGCGTACGCGGCGGCGATCTCGCGCGCGAGCGCGATGCACGACAGCGGTGCCGAGCCTTCCGCCTTGTTGTTGATCGTGATGATCACCGGCTGTCCGGCCAGCGCGTAGCGCGCGGCCAGTTCGGCGAGCGCCGAGCGCGTGGCCGGATCCTCGTCGACGAGCTTGTCGAACGGCTCGTACTTCGCCTTTGCCTGTTCGTACTTGAACCCGCCGTGCAGGCTCCAGCGCACGATCAGCGGCCCCGGCGCATTGCCGTCGAGCAGCGCGAGCGCGGCCGCCTGGCGCAGCGGGTCGGGCATCCGCGCATGCAGGCCGACGCAGTAGCGGACCCCGAGCGCCGCGAGCGCGCGGATGAAGCGCGGCGTCAGCAGGCTCGCGTCGCGAATCTCGATTGCGTAGCGCGTGCCGTCCGCCTCCGGTGCCAGCGGCGGCAGCGCCGCAAAGAACGCCGACAGCCGGTCGATCAGCGCGGCCGGGTCGGCGAGCAACTGATCGGGCATCGGCGAGAACTGGAACACGAGCACGCCGGCTTTCTTGCCGAGCCCGTCGAGACACGGCTGCACGAACTCCGTCGTTGCAAGCCGCGCGTCGAGAAAGGTCGGGTTCGGCCCCGACGGCTCGCCGCGCCGGCCCCGCACCACCGCGTCGGTCACGGATGCCGGCGCTTTCACGACGAAGCGGAAATCGTCCGGCACCTGCTGCGCATAGCGCAGGTAGTCGGCCACCGACAGCGGGCCGTAGAACGACCGGTCCAGGCTCACGCTTTTCAGCAGCGGATGCGCGCCGTACGCCGAGAGTCCTTCGCGCGACAGCTTCGTCTGTGCGAAGTCGCCGTCGTAGACGATGCCGTCCCAGCCGGGGAAGTACCACGACGACGTACCGAGCCGCACGTTCGGCGGCAGCGCGGCGGCCGCGTCGGCGACTTCCGCGGAGACCGGCGCGGGCGCCACACCGCGCTGGCGCCGGCCTTTTTTCGGCGGTGCGGCCAGCGGGGACGGTTCGTCCCACAGCATGCCGGAGGCGGGGGCGGGTTCTTCGTCCGGGGCGCACGAGCGGGGCGATGCGCGGCGGGCGCGGACTGGCGATGGCCTGTCGTCGCCTTCGTCGGGCGTCACGGGTTCGCTGCGGCCTGCTGCGTCGTCGGGCGATGCGCCGAACAGGTCGAATTGCTCTTCGGCGTGCGACCCGTCCGCGTCGTCGCGCTGCTGTCGTTGCGGCGGCGTGTTGCGCCGCGTCCTGCCGTCACCCATGCATGCCCAGCGTCAAGTGCCGCCTAGCGCGGCAGCGGGTTTTCGTACATATAGCGCCGCGACCACGGCAGCGTTTTCGCGCTGCGGCCGGCCTTGCGGCACACGATCTGGAAGATCGACACGTCGTCGTGCTCGAATGCATACGCACAGCCGGCAAGATACACGCGCCAGATGCGGAATTTTTCGTCGTCGACGAGCGCGCGCGCTTGGTCCGCCTTCGCCTCGAAGTTCTCGGTCCAGATCTCGAGCGTGCGCGCATAGTGTCGCCGCAGGCTCTCGATGTCAATCGCCTCGAGCCCGCCGCGCTGCGCCGATTCGAGCGCGAGACTGATGTGCGGCAGCTCGCCGTCCGGGAACACGTAGCGGTCGATGAACTCGCCGCCGCCGAGCGCCGTTTCGCCGCTTTCCGCGTCGGTCGACGTGATCCCGTGGTTCATCGCGATGCCGTCGTCGGTCAGCAGGTCGTGCACGCGCGAGAAATAGAGCGGCAGGTTCTTGCGGCCGACGTGCTCGAACATCCCGACGCTCGTGATCCGGTCGAACTGGCCCTCGATCTCGCGGTAGTCCTGCAGCCGGATCTCGATCTTGTCTTCGAGCCCGGCGGCCTTCACGCGCGCGGTGGCGAGATCGAACTGGTTCTGCGACAGCGTCACGCCCAGACACGTGGCGCCGAACTTCTGCGCGGCGCGCAGCACGAGCGCGCCCCAGCCGCAGCCGATGTCGAGCAGGCGCTGGCCGGGCTCGAGCCGGATCTTGGTCAGGATGTGGTCGATCTTCTTGATCTGCGCGGTCGCGAGATCTTCGTCGCCGTTCTCGAAGTACGCACACGAGTACACCATGTTCTCGTCGAGCCACAGCTGGTAGAACTCGTTCGACACGTCGTAGTGATACTGGATCGCCTTCTTGTCGGTGTTCTTCGTGTGATTGAAGTAGCGCCGCACGCGCGCGAGCTTGTTCGCGCTGGTGACCGTGCTGCGCGCCAGCGAATAGCTGATGTTGATGATGTCCGACAGCCTGCCTTCGATGTCGATCTTGCCCTTCACGTACGCCTCGCCGAGATTGTCGAGGCTCGGTTCGAGCAGGAGCGGCAACGCCGACGCGCTGTTGACCTTCAGCGTGACCTGCGGCGCGCTGAAGGTACCGAAATCGAGTTGTTCGCCGTTCCATAGCACCAAGCGCGCGGGGATGTTCGCCTTTGCCCGTACTTCGTCCGCCCACTGTGCCAGCTTCTTTTCCCAGAACATTTGGATTCTCCGTTTGTTCGTTGAATCGAATACAGCCAAGTATCTTGACCGGCGCCCGCCCCTCGCGAGGCGGGTGCCCGGATGCAACACGAGATACGACCGGCCCGCGCCGGCGCTGCCGGCGCCTTTATGGCGACAGGCGCGAGATCGTCCAGCCCGGCGCCGCCGTGGCGTCGCGCGTATAGAGCAGCCGATCGTGCAGCCGCGACGGGCGGCCCTGCCAGAACTCGATCGCGTCGGGCACGACGCGATAGCCGCCCCAGTGCGGCGGGCGCGGCGGGTTCTCGCCGTAGCGTTCGGCAATGTCTTTCTCGCGCGCCTCGAGCGTCGCGCGGCTGTCGATCACGGCGCTCTGCTCGGAGGCCCACGCACCGATGCGCGAGCCGAGCGGGCGCGACGCGAAATAGCGGTCGCTTTCCTCGGCGCTGGTTTTCTCGATGCGGCCTTCGATGCGCACCTGGCGCTCGAGCTCGATCCAGTAGAACAGCAGCGCCGCCTGCGGATGCACGGCGAGTTCGCGGCCCTTGCGGCTTTCGTAGTTGGTAAAGAAGACGAACCCGCGTTCGTCGACGCCCTTGATAAGCACGATTCGGGCCGATGGCCGGCCGTCGTCGCCGACGGTGGCGAGCGTCATCGTGTTGGGCTCGGGAAGTTTGGCGGCGAGCGCCTCCTTGAACCAGCGATCGAACTGGGCGAAGGGGTCGGGGGCGGCATCGGCTTCGTCGAGCGAAGCACGCGAATAGTTGATGCGAAGATCGGCGAGAGTCGTCATGTTATGCAAACGCTTCAATCTGGGGCCAGTATAGCGAACGCTGAAGAATCGTGCGTGCACAGTGGCGCGTACGGGCGGGGATATCGGGCAAAATAGAGGGCTGCACGACTTACGTTTTCCTTGCTGCCATGTCCGCTGCCGACGCTGCCCTGCCCAGTTCTTCTGATCTTACCCCGAGCCCGACAATCCAGCTTGACGTGGATCGCGACCGCCGCTTCGGCGGCATCGCGCGGCTGTATGGCGCCCCCGCGCTCGCCGCGTTCGAGCGCGCGCACGTCGCCGTGATCGGGATCGGCGGCGTCGGTTCGTGGACCGCCGAAGCGCTTGCCCGCAGCGCGATCGGCACGCTGACGCTGGTCGATCTCGACAACGTCGCGGAAAGCAATACGAACCGGCAGATCCACGCGCTCGACGGCAATTACGGCAAGCCGAAGGTCGATGCGATGGCCGAGCGGATCGCGCTGATCGATCCCGCCTGCCGCGTGAACCGGATCGAGGATTTCGCGGAACCCGACAACTTCGATGCGCTGCTCGGCGGCGGTTTCGATTACGTGATCGATGCGATCGACAGCGTGCGTACGAAGGTCGCGCTGATCGCATGGTGTGTCGCGAAAGGGCAGCCGCTCATCACGGTCGGCGGCGCGGGCGGCCAGCTCGACCCGACGCGCATCCGTATCGACGATCTCGCGCTGACGATCCAGGATCCACTGCTGTCGAAGGTGCGCGCGCAGTTGCGCAAGCAGCACGGCTTTCCGCGCGGGCCGAAGGCGCGCTTCAAGGTGAGCGCCGTGTATTCCGACGAGCCGCTGATCTATCCGGAAGCCGCCGCGTGCGACATCGAGGACGGTGCGGAGCCGTCCGCGGCCGCGCATGTCGCGGGGCTCAACTGTGCGGGGTTCGGTTCGAGCGTGTGCGTGACCGCGAGCTTCGGCTTCGCTGCCGCCGCGCATGCGCTGCGCGCGATCGCGGCGCGGGCCGCCGGCTGAGCGTCGAATCGTTCGACGCTCAGGAATGCTGCGGCGCGTCACGCGCGCCGTGTGCGGTGCGGCGATTCAGCCGGGCCATTGCAGCCCGGCCGGTCGCGCGTCAGTTGAGCGCCATGCTCAGCTTGCGTCGCCATGCAGCGACGAGTTCGGGGCGATCGCCCGCCAGTTCGAACACCGAAATCATCGTGCGTCGGCCGAGATCGTCGCCGTATGTGCGGTCGCGCATCACGATTTCCAGCAATTGCTCGAGTGCGCCTTCGTACGCACGCCGTGCGATCAGGCTCTGCGCGAGGTCGAAGCGCGCTTCGAGATCGGCGGGGTTCGCGGCGATGCGTGCTTCGAGGGCGTCGGTCGGCGGCAAGTCGGCCGTCGCGTCGAGTGCGTCGAAACGGGTCTTGATCGCCTGGTAGCGCGGATCGCCGCCCTGCACTGTCTGCGGCGACAGGCGTTCGGTTTCGGCTCGCGCGAGGTCCACCTGGTTGTTCGCGAGCAGCAGCTCGATCAGGTCGAGCCGCGCGTCGTCGAAGCCGGGGTTCAGCGCGAGCGCCGCTTCGAGGTGCGTGACCGCATCGTCGTAGCGCGACTCGGCGATCGCGTATTGTGCGGCGCGGCGTTCGGCTTCGTCGGGCGCCGGCAGCAGCCGGTCGAGGAATGCGCGCAACTGGCCTTCCGGCAGCACGCCGACGAACTGGTCGACCGGGCGCCCGTCGGCGAATGCGATCACGTGCGGGATGCTGCGCGTCTGGAAGTGCGCGGCGAGTTCCTGGTTCTCGTCGACGTTCACCTTCACGAGCTTCCAGCGGCCTTCGTAGTCGGCTTCGAGCTTCTCGAGCAGCGGGCCGAGCGTCTTGCAGGGGCCGCACCACGGCGCCCAGAAGTCGACCAGCACGGGCGTGTCCAGCGACGCCTCGATGACGTCTTTCTCGAAAGTGGCAAGCGTGGTGTCCATGTCGTTCTCTTCCGTTCGAATGTCGTCAGGATGGGGGCGGCACGCCCCTTTTTCAACGCGGCTTCGATTCGGGCAGCGGAATCCACTCGGTTTCGCCCGGCACCTTGCCCATTTCCTGGTTCGTCCACGCCTGTTTCGCGCGCTCGATCGCGTCGCGGCTGCTGGCGACGAAATTCCATTCGATGAAGCGTTCGCCGTCGATCCTGTCGCCGCCGAGCAGCATCGCGCGGGCGCCGTTGCCGCTCGCGAGCGTGACCGACGCGCCCGGCGCGAGCACGGCCATCTGCTCGGCCGGCACCGGTGTGCCGTCGATCGTCAGGTCGCCGTCGACCACGTAGACCGCGCGCTCCTCGTGCGACGCGTCGAGCTCGACGCGGCCGCCGGCCGCGAATTCGGCGGCGACGTACAGCGTGCGCGAGAACGTCGTGACGGGCGAGCGTAGGCCGAACGCGTCGCCGGCGATCACCGTCAGCGCCACGCCGTTCTCGTCGCGCCTGGGCAGCGTGTCGGCCGCATGGTGTTCGAACGACGGCTCGGTGGTCTCGTTGGCGACCGGCAGCGCGACCCAGGTCTGGATCCCGTGCACCGTGTGGCCGCTGCCGCGCTGCGCATCGGGGGTGCGCTCCGAGTGGACGATGCCGCGGCCCGCCGTCATCCAGTTCACGTCGCCCGGCACGATTTCCTGCAGCGAGCCGAGGCTGTCGCGATGCAGGATCGCGCCGTCGAACAGGTAGGTGACGGTGGCGAGCCCGATATGCGGATGCGGGCGCACGTCGAGGCCGGTACCGGCCGGCAGCGTCGCGGGGCCCATGTGATCGAAGAAGATGAACGGGCCGACGAGGCGCGCGGCGAGCGCGGGCAGCGTGCGGCGCACCTGCAGGTTGCCGATGTCGCGGACGTGCGGCTTCAACAGGGCTTTGATCGGATCTGTCATGGCGGTTTCGTGAGGGCGGCGGGGATGCCGGTCATTGTACTGGCCGCGCGGCAACGACGCGCGCAACGGTGCGGTGCAGGCGCGGGCCGGCAAGCCCGGCCCGCGCGGAGCGATCGTCGGGTCGCTGCACCGCCGCTCGTGCAACCGATTCCATGCGCACGGCGCAGGTATCGAGCGGGCCGCGCGGCGAAACCCGGTAGACTGACCGGCTTCAGAACAACCATTCGATAATCGAGGAGACGCCGATGATGGCCCCGAAGGACCTGCTGCTCGCGCTGATCGTGATCCTGGCGTGGGGCGTGAACTTCGTCGTGATCAAGGTCGGCCTGCACGGCATGCCGCCGATGCTGCTCGGCGCGCTGCGCTTCACGCTCGCCGCGGTGCCCGCGGTGTTCTTCGTGCGCCGCCCGCAGATTCCATGGCGCATGCTGATCCTCTACGGCGCGACGATCCAGCTCGGCCAGTTCGTATTCTTGTTCACCGGCATGTACGTCGGCATGCCGGCCGGCCTCGCGTCGCTCGTGCTGCAGTCGCAGGCGTTCTTCACGCTCGTGTTCGCGATGCTGTTCCTCGGCGAGCGGCTGCGCGTGCAGAACCTGATCGGCCTCGCGATCGCCGCGGCCGGACTTGTCGTGATTGCGGTGCAGGGCGGTGGCGCGATGACGCTCGCGGGCTTCCTGCTGACCATCTGCTCGGCCGCGATGTGGGCATTCGGCAATATCGTCACGAAGAAGGTCGGCCGCGCGAACCTCGTGTCGCTCGTTGTGTGGGCGAGCCTCGTGCCGCCGGTGCCGTTCTTCCTGCTGTCGCTGTGGTTCGAGGGGCCGCAGCGGATCGAAGCCGCGCTCGTCGGCCTGAACGGCGCGTCGATCTTCGCGGTCGTTTATCTCGCGTTCGTCGCGACGCTCATCGGCTACGGCTTGTGGAGCCGCCTGATGTCGCGCTATCCGGCCGCGCAGGTCGCGCAATTCTCGCTGTTGGTGCCGATCGTCGGGCTCGCGTCGTCGGCGCTGTTTCTCGACGAACACCTGACGCGCGCGCAACTGATCGGCGCCGCGCTCGTGATGGGCGGGCTCGCGGTGAACGTGTTCGGCGGGAAGCTGATGCGCCATTTCGCGGCGTCGTGACGCGCCGGCACGCAGCGCGTGCCGGCGGCGGGGGAAGGGCGGCCGTCAGGCCATCCGGCTCTTCGCGAGCGGCGGATTCGCGGCAAAGTACCGCTTGATGCCGCGGAAGATCGCGTCGGCCATCTCTTCGCGATAGCTGTCGTCGTTGAGCTTGCGCTCTTCGTCCGGGTTACTGATGAACGCGGTCTCGACGAGGATCGACGGAATGTCCGGCGCCTTCAGCACCGCGAACCCGGCCTGCTCGACCGAGCCCTTGTGCAGCTTGTTGATGCCGCCGACTTCCTTCAGCACGTAGCCGCCGTAGCGCAGCGAGTCGCGGATCTGCGCGGTCGTCGACATGTCGAACAGCGCGCGGTTCACGGCCGCGTCCTGCGTCTTGATGTTGATGCCGCCGATCAGGTCCGACGAGTTTTCCTTGTTCGCCATCCAGCGTGCCGCGGCGCTCGTCGCGCCGTGGTCGGACAGCGCGAACACCGACGAACCGCGCGCGGACGGCGTCGTGAACGCATCCGCGTGGATCGACACGAACAGATCTGCGCCGACGCGACGCGCCTTCTGCACGCGCACGTTCAGCGGCACGAAGAAGTCGGCGTCGCGCGTCATCATCGCGCGCATGTTCGGCGCGCCGTCGATCTTCGCGCGCAGCTTCTTCGCGATGTCGAGCGCGATGTGCTTCTCGTACGTGCCGCCGCCGCCGATCGCGCCCGGATCCTCGCCGCCGTGGCCCGGGTCGATCGCGACCGTCAGCAGGCGCACGGTGCCGCCCTTGCCGGATTTCGGCGCGGTGAACTTGTAGGTGTCGCTGTCGTCGTCGCTGTCGTCGCGGCGCGCGATGACGGGCGGCGGTTTGACGGCCGGCCTGGCGGGCGCCGAAGGCGTGGCGGCGGCCGGCGGCGTGCGCGGCGTGGCCGGCGTGTTCTGCGCGAAACGCTGGAAGAACGCGTCGCTGTTGTCGTTGCCGGCCATGGGCGGCGGCGGGGGCGAGCCCGGGCCGGTCAGCGCGGTCGGCGGCTGCATCTGCTGCGCGCGCGCGGTGTCGTTGAGGGCCTGTTCCTTGCGTTCCGTCTGCGCGATCAGGTCGGTCAGCGGATCGGGGGCGACGGCCGGATACAGGTCGAACACGAGCCGGTACTTGTAGGTGCCCACCGGCGGCAGCGTGAACACCTGCGGCTTCACCGAACCTTTCAGGTCGAACACCATCCGCACGACGTGCGGCTGATACTGGCCGACGCGCACCGACTGGATCTGCGGATCGTTCGGCGCGATCTTCGACACGAGGTCGCGCAGCGCCTGGTCGAGATCGAGGCCGCTCAGGTCGACGACGAGCCGGTCGGGACCCTGCAACAGCTGTTGGGTATTCTGCAGCGGCTGATCGGATTCGATCGTGACGCGCGTGTAATCGCGTGCGGGCCACACGCGCACGCCGAGCACCGACGACGCATGCGCAAGCCGCGGGGCGACGAGACCGAGCACCAGCGTCGACGCGCCCGCGCGCAGGATCTGGCGGCGGCGCCAGTTGTGCGTCGCGGTGGCCGCCGATTCGATCGAGCGGAACGGTTTGATCAACATCTTTCGAGACATGCCTTTCCTGAAGCGCTGAACGCCCGGACGGTGAGGGCGCGGCCGTCGCCATCCACGTCGAGCGAGAAAACCAGATCGGGCACACCGAGCAGGGTGCCCGCCTGTTGCGGCCATTCGACGAGACAGATCGCGCTGGAATTGAAATATTCGCGAAAGCCTGCGTCGGACCATTCGGCCGGATCGTTGAATCGATACAGATCGAAGTGATAGACCTCGAGTTCCCCATCGTCGCGTGCGAATGCGTACGGTTCGACGAGCGTGTAGGTCGGGCTGCGTACGCGTCCGGTGTGACCGAGGCCGCGCAGGAGCGCGCGCACGAGGGTCGTCTTGCCCGCGCCAAGGTCGCCGACCAGCTGGATCTGCAGCCCGTCGAACGCATGGGCGCGGGCGAGTTCGCTGCGCGCCGCGTCGAGTGCGTGCGCGAAGCGGGCGCCGAAGGCCTCGGTCGCCGCTTCGTCGGCGAGTGCGATCACGCGCTCCGCGAGCGGGGCGGGCAGCGTGTCTGCATGAGGCGTATGGGACGTGGCTGGCATTCTCGTAAAATAGTGCGATGAACCGATTACCGGAACTCGCCGCATCCGACAGGCCTTCGACTCGTGCCGAAGGCGCGGCGCCGTGCGCGCTCGATGATGCGACGTTGACTGCGCTCGCCGCTCGCATCAGGGCGTGGGGGCGCGAATTGGGTTTCGGGGCGATCGGCATCAGCGATACCGATCTCTCGGATGCCGAAGCAGGCCTCGCCGCCTGGCTGGAAGCCGGGTACCACGGCGAAATGGATTATATGGCGAAACACGGGATGAAACGTGCGCGTCCGGCCGAACTTGTGGCCGGTACGCGACGCGTGATCTCCGTGCGGCTCGCCTATTTGCCGGCCGAAACGCTCGCCGCCGACACGCCCGATGCGTCGTCCGGCGCGCTCGTGCCGCACGACTGGCGCGCACGCGAGCGCGCGCGGCTCGGCGATCCGCAGGCGGCCGTCGTGTCGATCTATGCGCGCGGCCGCGATTATCACAAGGTACTGCGCAACCGGCTGCAGACGCTCGCGGAGCGCATCGAGCACGAGATCGGCGCGTTCGGCTATCGCGTGTTCACCGATTCGGCGCCGGTGCTCGAGGTCGAACTCGCGCAGAAGGCCGGCATCGGCTGGCGCGGCAAGCACACGCTGTTGTTGCAGCGCGACGCCGGTTCGCTGTTCTTCCTCGGCGAGATCTACGTCGACGTTGCGCTGCCGACCGACGCGCAAGTGTCGCCCGACACCGCGCCCGAAACGCCCGGCGCGCACTGCGGCAGTTGCACGCGCTGCATCGGCGCATGCCCGACCGGCGCGATCGTCGAGCCGTATCGCGTCGACGCGCGCCGCTGCATCTCATACCTGACGATCGAATTGAAAGGCAGCATTCCCGAGCCGCTGCGGCCGCTGATCGGCAATCGCGTGTACGGCTGCGACGACTGCCAGCTCGTGTGCCCGTGGAACAAGTTCGCGCAGGCCGCGCCCGTCGCCGATTTCGACGTGCGGCACGGCCTCGATCGCGCGGCGCTCGTCGATCTGTTCGGCTGGGATGCCGACACGTTCGATACGCGGATGCAAGGCAGCGCAATCCGGCGTATCGGTTATGAAAGCTGGCTGCGCAATCTCGCGGTCGGGCTCGGCAATGCGCTGCGCGCGCCGGCGGACCGGCTCGCGTCGCATGCGCGCGACGCGATCGTCGCCGCGTTGCGGGCCCGTGCCGACGATCCGTCGCCTGTCGTGCGCGAGCATGTCGAATGGGCGCTGCGTGCCGCATGAAGGCGGCGTAAAGTGTCGTCGGCGCGCGAGGGCGCCGCACGTGTCACAGGTGAGGAGAGGGTCATGTTCAACGCAGTCGTCGACGCACCGTTCGGCAAGGTCGGCATCCGCACCGATGCCGCGGTGGTGCGCGAGATCGTCTATCTGCCCGAATCGATGAAGTCGGTCGACCCGGACTCGCCGCTCGCGAAGCGCGCGGTCAGGCAGATCGAACGTTATTTCGAGCGTGCGTCGGCGCGCTTCGACCTGCCGCTCGCGGAAGTCGGCAGCGCGTTCCAGCATCGCGTGTGGAACGTGATCAGCGACATTCCGCCGGGCACGGTGCTGACCTACGGTCAAGTCGCGAAGCGCATCGGCAGCGCGCCGCGCGCGGTCGGCCAGGCGTGCGGCGCGAACTATTTTCCGCTCGTGATTCCATGCCATCGCGTCGTCGCGGCGGGCGGCCTCGGCGGCTTCGCGAATCACGACGACAACGGCTATTACCAGCAAGTGAAGCGCTGGCTGCTCGCGCACGAAGGTGTGCCGTACCGATGAGCGAACCGCTGCTTTCCCCCGACGCAGGGTCCGACGACGACGCGGCCGCGGCATCGCCCGCGCTGCGCGCGAGCCGCGCGTCGATCGACGTGTTCTGCGATGCGCTGTGGCTCGAGCACGGGCTCGCGCGCAATACGCTCGACGCATACCGGCGCGATCTGGTGCTGTTTTCCCGCTGGCTGGCAGCGACGCATGACGCGCCGCTCGATGCGGCCGACGAATCGATGGTGACGGGCTATATCTCCGCGCGCAGCGACGGCAAGGCGACCTCGTCGAACCGTCGTTTGTCGGTGTTCCGGCGCTATTACGGCTGGGCCGTGCGCGAACATCATGCGAGCGCCGATCCGACGCTGCGGATCACGTCGGCGAAGCAGGCCGCGCGCTTTCCGTCGACGTTGTCCGAGGCGCAGGTCGAGGCGCTGCTCGGCGCGCCCGACATCGACACGCCGCTCGGCTTGCGCGATCGCACGATGCTCGAGCTGATGTACGCGAGCGGGCTGCGCGTGAGCGAGCTCGTCACGCTGAAGACGGTCGAGGTCGGGCTCAACGAAGGCGTCGTGCGCGTGATGGGCAAGGGTTCGAAGGAGCGGCTCGTGCCGTTCGGCGAAGTCGCGCACGGCTGGATCGAGCGCTATCTGCGCGAGGCGCGGCCGGCGCTGCTCGGTGCGCGCGCGGCCGACGCGCTGTTCGTGACCGCGCGCGGCGACGGGATGACGCGTCAGCAGTTCTGGAACATCATCAAGCGCCATGCGCAGCGCGCCGACGTGCGCGCGCACCTGTCGCCGCACACGCTGCGGCACGCGTTCGCGACGCACCTGCTGAACCACGGCGCCGACCTGCGCGTCGTGCAGCTGCTGCTCGGTCACAGCGACATCTCGACCACGCAGATCTACACGCACGTCGCGCGCGAGCGGCTGAAGACGCTGCACGCGCAGCATCATCCGCGCGGCTGATTCGGCGCGTACCGGGCGGGTCGCGCGCCGGTACGCGCTGCGCGTTACGCGAGTTCGCGCAGCCTGTGCTTGAGCACCTTGCCGGTCGATGCGGCCGGCAGCGCATCGAGTATGCGGATGTGCGCGGGGCGCTTGTAAGGCGCGAGGCGTTCCGCGCACCAGGCGTGCAGCGCGGCCTCGGTCGCTGCCGCGCCCTGCATCAGCTCGACGAACGCGAGCACTTCCTCGTTGCCCTCGACCGCACGGCCGATGACCGCCGCCTGCACGACGTCCGGATGCGCGTTCAGCACCTGTTCGACTTCGACCGGATACACGTTGAAGCCCGAACGGATGATCAATTCCTTGCTGCGGCCCGCGATCGTCACCGCGCCGTCGGCCCCCTGCCGCGCGAGATCGCCGGTACTCAGCCAGCCGTCGGGCGACACGGCGGCACGCGTTGCGTCCGCGTTGCGGTAGTAGCCGAGCATCACGTTCGGCCCGCGCACGCGAATTTCGCCTACTTCACCGGGCGGCACGTCGGTGCCGTCGGGTGCGACGATCCGCATCTCGACACCGGGAATCGGCACGCCGACCGAGCAATCGGTGCGCGGCGCGTCGAGCGGTGTCTGCGTGATCGTCGGGCTGCTTTCGGTCATCCCGTAGCCGTTGTGCAGCGGCACGCCGTAGCTGCGCTCGACGCGTGCCTTCAGGTCGGCGTCGAGCGGCGAGCCGCCCGAATACGCGAAGCGCAGGCGCGGCGCGTGCCACGCGTGAGCGTGCGTATGCAGGTGCTCGAGCAGCTTTGCGTGCATCGCGGGCACGCCCTGGAAGATCGTCACCCCTTCGTCGGCCAGCGCGACGCGCACGGCCTCCGGCGAAAAGCGCGGTGCGAGCCGCAGCGTCGCGCCTGCATACAGGCTGCCGAGGCAGACCGACGCGAGCCCGTATACGTGCGAAACCGGCAGCACCGTGTACACCACGTCGTCGGGCGACACGCGGCGCAGCGTGCTCGAGGTTGCCGCGATGAACAGCAGGTTGCGATGCGACAGCATCACGCCTTTCGGCGCGCCCGTGGTGCCGGTCGTGTAGATCAGCGCCGCGCATTGGGCGGCGCCGTCGGTCGCGACGGGCTCGCCGGGGGCGTTCGCGTCGAGCCGGTGCGACCACGCGCCGATGTCGATCGGCAGCGCGCCGGCCGGCGTCGCGTCGT
Source organism: Burkholderia sp. Bp9016 (assembly GCF_003857765.1). Taxonomy (NCBI): domain Bacteria; kingdom Pseudomonadati; phylum Pseudomonadota; class Betaproteobacteria; order Burkholderiales; family Burkholderiaceae; genus Burkholderia; species Burkholderia sp. Bp9016. The sequence continues at coordinate 169,163 of NZ_QTPY01000008.1, read as the reverse complement.
AGCGCGCCGCGTGCGTGCGCGCATCGGGCGACGCTTCCGTCGCGAAGGCGATCAGTTTCGGCTGCGCGTGCGCGGCGATCGCATCGAGTTCGCCGGCCGACAGCCGCGCGTTCGTCATCAGGGCCCATGCGTCGACGCGTGCGACCGCGAACAGCAGCGCGATCTGCGCGACGCTGTTTTCGGCTACGATCATCACGCGGTCGCCGCCGCGCACGCCGAGGCTCGCGAGCCGTTCGGCGGCCGCGTCGACGGCGCGCGCCAGCTCGCCGTACGACAGGCGGCGCGCGTCCTCGATCAACGCCGGGTGCGCGGGCGCGCGCGCGGCCCAGCGGGCGGGCACGTCGGCGATACGATCGGGCAACGCGGCGAGCAGGGCCGCGACGTCGAGCGGCGCGGATGAGCGGTCAGACGAGGTCATGGCGTCTCCAGTGGAAGGGCCGGGCGGCGGCACGGCGATATTTGCGAACGATCGTGCCATGACGGCGCGTACGCCACAACCGGCCAATCGGGCAATAACGCTTCGCACGCGCCGCAATGATGGGGCGTCGCGGGGCGTCGGCTTCGGCCGGTACCCGAGGGGGCCGCGAGTATAGCGCCGGCGTGCCGCGCATTCGCGCGAGCCCGTGACGGGCGATCGTGCAATGGCGCCCGCCCGCCGGTCGTTCGCCATTAAAATGCCGCCATGAGCAAATCCAGACACGTGTCCGAGACACCCGCGACCCAGTTGCTGCGCCGCCACGGCGTCGCGTTCGGCGAGCATCCGTACGAATACGTCGAGCACGGCGGCACCGGCGAATCGGCGCGCCAGCTCGGCGTCGACGAACATAGCGTCGTGAAGACGCTCGTGATGGAGGACGAGCACGCGAAGCCGCTGATCGTGCTGATGCACGGCGACCGCACGGTGTCGACCAAGAACCTCGCGCGGCAGATCGGCGCGAAGCGCATCGAGCCGTGCAAGCCCGAGGTCGCGAACCGCCACTCCGGCTACCTGGTCGGCGGCACGTCGCCGTTCGGCACGCGCAAGACGATGCCCGTGTACGTAGAATCGACGATCCTCGAATTGCCGACGATCTACCTGAACGGCGGCCGCCGCGGCTATCTCGTGAGCCTCGCGCCCTCGGCGCTCACGACGCTGCTCGGCGCGACGCCCGTGCAGTGCGCGAGTGTCGACTGAGGGTTTCACCTTCGTGGCAGACCGTGCTCGTTCGGTAGAATGGGCGCCGTTTCGGCCGGTCGGCCCGCGTGGCCGGTCGCCACTGCCTGCCGGCGGAGCGTCGCGACGGCGTCTGCCGCAACCGGCCGGCACGCCGTGCCCGGCCGTCCCTTCACCGATACGTTGAAAGAAGAGTTCTCCGCATGCAGATCCTGCTCGCCGCACTTGTTGCCTACCTGATCGGTTCGGTGTCGTTCGCCGTCGTCGTCAGCGCCGCAATGGGCCTGGCCGATCCCCGTTCGTACGGGTCGAAGAATCCCGGCGCGACCAACGTGCTGCGCAGCGGCAACAAGAAGGCCGCAATCCTGACGCTCGTCGGCGACGCGTTCAAGGGCTGGATCGCCGTCTGGCTCGCACGGCACTTCGGGCTGCCCGACGTCGCGGTCGCCTGGGTCGCCATCGCCGTGTTCCTCGGCCACCTGTATCCGGTGTTCTTCCGCTTCCAGGGCGGCAAGGGCGTCGCGACCGCGGCCGGCGTGCTGCTCGCCGTGCACCCGGCGCTCGGGCTCGCGACCGCGCTGACCTGGCTGATCATCGCGTTCTTCTTCCGCTATTCGTCGCTCGCGGCGCTGGTGGCGGCCGTGTTCGCGCCGCTGTTCGACGTGTTCCTGTTCGGCATGCCGGGCCACAACCCGATCGCATGGGCCGTGCTCGCGATGAGCGTGCTGCTCGTGTGGCGTCATCGCGGCAACATCTCGAAGCTGCTGGCGGGGCAGGAAAGCCGGATCGGCGACAAGAAGAAGGCAGCGGCCGACGGCGGCGCGCAGGATGGCGGGAAAGCCTGAAGGAAGGAATGACTGCCGCCGCCCGCCGGGGCGCCTCGCCTGCGCGGGGCCCGGCGGCGCGGCATGACCGGCCGACGGCGTTGATCAGTCGCGGAAGTTGTTGAAGTCGAGCGGGGTGTCGGTCACGTCCTTGCGCAGCATGGCGATCACGTTTTGCAGATCGTCGCGCTTCGTGCCGGCCACGCGTACCGCGTCGCCCTGGATGCTCGCCTGCACCTTGATCTTGCTGTCTTTCACGAGCCTGACGATCTTCTTCGCGAGATCGCCCGTCACGCCTTTCTTCACGGTGACGATCTGCTTGACCTTGTCGCCGCCGATCTTTTCGACCTTGCCGTAATCGAGGAAGCGCACGTCGACGTTGCGCTTGGCCAACTTGTTGATCAGCACGTCCTTGACCTGGCCGAGCTTGAAATCGTCGTCGGCGAACAGCGTGAGCTCGCGCTCCTTCTGCTCGACGCGTGCGTCGGAGCCCTTGAAGTCGAAGCGTGTCGAAATTTCCTTGTTCGACTGCTCGATGGCGTTCTTCACTTCGATCATGTTCGCTTCGGAAACGACGTCGAACGATGGCATGGCATTCTCCCTTGAGATGCGGGCGCCCGGCTCGCGCACGGGCACTCGCTATAATTGCGGACTGTTTGCCATTTTACCGATGCCCCTTCGTTTGCCCAAGGCCGGCCGTGCGCCTGCTGGGCGGACGTGACCGCGAATGCCGATGCCTCCTGACGATTCCGCCCTGTCGCTGCTCCCCGACCATCCGCTCGCCGCGCACAACACGTTCGGCATCGGCGCGCGCGCGCGCTTCGCCGCACGCATCACGGATGCGGCGCAGTTCGCGGCGCTGCATCGCGACCCGCGCGTCGCGAACCTGCCGCAACTCGTGCTCGGCGGCGGCAGCAACGTCGTGTTCACGCGTGATTTCGACGGCGTCGTGCTGCTCGACGAGATCGCCGGCCGCCGCGTCGTGCGCGAAGACGATGACGCATGGTACGTCGAGGCCGGCGGCGGCGAGACGTGGCACGCGTTCGTCGCATGGACGCTCGAGCACGGGATGCCGGGCCTCGAGAACCTCGCGCTGATTCCGGGCACCGTCGGCGCCGCGCCGATCCAGAACATCGGTGCTTATGGCCTCGAGATGAAGACGTATTTCGATTCGCTGGTCGCCGTCGAGCTCGCGACGGGGCGCAGCGAGCGCTTCGACGCCGCGCGCTGCGCATTCGGTTATCGGGACAGCTTCTTCAAGCGGGAAGGGCGCGGCCGTTTCGCGATCGTGGCGGTGACGTTCCGGCTGCCCAAGCGCTGGACGCCGCGGCTCGGCTATGCGGACGTCACGCGCGAGCTCGACGCGCGCGGCATCGCGGCCGATGCGGCGACGCCGCGCGACGTGTTCGACGCGGTCGTCGCGATCCGCCGCGCGAAGCTGCCCGATCCGCTCGTGCTCGGCAACGCGGGCAGCTTCTTCAAGAATCCGGTGATCGATGCCGCGCAGTTCGATGCGCTGCGCGCGCGCGCGCCGGACGTCGTGTCGTATCCGCAGCCGGACGGGCACGTGAAGCTCGCGGCCGGCTGGCTGATCGATCGCTGCGGCTGGAAAGGGCGCGCGCTTGGCGCCGCGGCCGTGCACGACCGGCAGGCACTCGTGCTGGTCAATCGCGGCGGCGCGACGGGCGCCGACGTGCTCGCGCTGGCACGCGCGATCCAGGACGACGTGCGCACGCGCTTCGGCGTCGAGCTCGAACCGGAACCGGTCTGCCTGTAACGTGGCTTTCAATCCCGGCTTTCAATCCCGTTTCGCCGGCACAAACAAAAAGCGCCGATCGACGATCGGCGCTTTTTTGGCCTGCCGCCGGATTGCGGCGGCGCGCGCGTGCTGCGCTCAGTGCTTGAGGCGGCCGAGCAGCAGGAACTCCATCAGCGCCTTCTGCACGTGCAGGCGGTTTTCCGCTTCGTCCCACACGACGCTTTGCGGGCCGTCGATCACGCCGGCCGTCACTTCCTCGCCGCGGTGGGCGGGCAGGCAATGCATGAACAGCGCATCGGCGTTCGCATGGCCCATCATTTCCTCGTCGACGCACCAGTCGGCGAACGCCTGCTTGCGTGCTTCGTTCTCGGCTTCGAAACCCATGCTCGTCCACACGTCGGTCGTCACGAGATCGGCGCCCTTGCATGCTTCGTTCGGATCGTCGAACACCTCGTAGAACGGCGCGCTGTCCGGCGACACGAGCTTCATGTCGAGCGCATAGCCTGGTGGCGTCGACAGGCGCAGCTTGAAGCCGAGGATCTGCGCGGCCTCGATCCACGTGTACAGCATGTTGTTCGCGTCACCGACCCACGCGACCGTCTTACCGGCGATCGGGCCGCGGTGCTCGTAGTACGTGAAGATGTCGGCTAGCACCTGGCACGGGTGGTATTCGTTGGTCAGGCCGTTGATCACCGGCACGCGGGAATTCTGCGCGAAGCGCGTGATCACGTCCTGCTCGAACGTGCGGATCATGATGATGTCGACCATCCGCGAGATGACTTGCGCGGAATCCTCGACGGGCTCGCCGCGGCCGAGCTGCGTGTCGCGCGTGCTCATGAAGACCGCGTGGCCGCCGAGCTGGAAGATGCCGGCTTCGAACGACAGCCGCGTGCGCGTCGAGCTCTTCTCGAAGATCATCGCGAGCGTGCGGTCGTGCAGCGGGTGATAGGTCTCGTAGTTCTTGAACTTGCGTTTCAGGATACCCGTGCGTTCGAGCACGTACTCGTAGTCTTCCAGCGAGAAATCCTTGAACTGCAGGTAGTGACGAATGGTTTTGGCGGTCATGAAACGAAATACGGCGGGTCTCACCCGGCAGCGAGGCCGGACGGCGCCGCCGTCGGGTGTGGATAACTCAAAGCAGCATAAAGGATTTTCTGTGCTTTGACGAGCTACGACGAAAACCGGGGCGCGATCGAAGCGGGTCCCGGTCGGGTGCCGGAGGGTGTCGGAAGAGGGGCCGCGAGACGACGCGTGATGGCGCGCTGCGGTATAATTCAAAAGTTTTCTCCAGCCCGGCAGGCAAGCCGTTTCGCGCTCTGCCGGACACAAGCCATGCGCTGCACAAATCCGGTGCGGCGCACCGGTGGCGCGCATCGAAGGCCTGTTTTTCAGGGCGTCGGAGCGCTTGCGCCGCCGTCCACTCCAGCTTTGTGTTCGCGTACTCAGGCGCTGTTGCCTGGGCATCGCCGGGCCGTCACTTGGGTAACCACATGGCTGAAACCCCTCCGACCGAATTCTTCATCCAGGGCATCACGAAAGACGGGAAAAAGTTTCGCCCGAGCGACTGGTCGGAGCGTCTGGCCGGCGTGATGGCCTGCTTCGGGCCAGGTGCGAGCGGGCGGAATGCGCGCCTGAAATATTCGCTGTACGTGCGCCCGACGATGATCGGCGACCTGAAATGCGTGATCCTCGATTCCCGGCTGCGCGACATCGAGCCGATGGCATTCGATTTCGTGCTGAATTTCGCGAAGGACAACAACCTCGTCGTCAGCGAGGCGTGCGAGCTGCCGGACTACAGCGAGAAGAAATGAGTGCGGCGGGTGAGGGCGCTTCGCGCATGCGGCGCGCGCCCAATGCCCGGCCGGCATGATGTCCGGACGACGCGCAGCAAAAAAGCCCGCCTAGGCGGGCTTTTTTGCGATCGCAGGAAACAGGAGCGCCCGCCGAAGCGGGGCGCACCGGATTTACGCTGCTGCCTGCAGACCCTTGACGGCTGCGGCCAGGCGGCTCTTGCTGCGAGCGGCCTTGTTCTTGTGAACGATCTTCTTGTCGGCGATCGTGTCGATCGTCTTCACGGCAGCCTTGAACAGCTCGGCAGCCTTTGCCTGGTCGCCGGCTTCAACAGCCTTGCGAACCGACTTGATCGCGGTACGGAATTTCGAGCGCAGCGCCGAGTTGTGCGAATTTGCCTTCGCGGCTTGGCGGGCGCGCTTGCGTGCTTGTGCGGAGTTAGCCATGACGGTTCCTTATCCTGTCCTGTTTCCAGAGCTTGGAGCCTGACGGCCAAGCGCTGCTTTTCGATCCGTCCCCTGAGAACGATTGCCCAGGGGCGCATAAAAAACGGTGATTTTAACCGAGGCCGAGACATGAAAACGACAGGCGCCGTGCATGTACAGGCTCAGAAACCGGCAATTATAGCAACAAAATCAAGCGCGTGGCAAGTTCAACGTGACATCGGCCGGATGGGGCGCCGGCGGCGCGCGCGCTTTTCGGCATCCGTCCGTGCCGGGTCACGCAACGTCCGTATAATAAGCGCCCCATGAATCTATTCCGAGCCCTGCTGACGGTCAGCGGCTTCACGCTGCTGTCGCGCGTGACCGGACTGGCCCGCGAAACGCTGATCGCCCGTGCGTTCGGCGCCAGTCAATACACCGACGCGTTCTACGTCGCCTTCCGCATTCCGAACCTGCTGCGCCGCCTGTCCGCCGAAGGCGCGTTCTCGCAGGCGTTCGTGCCGATCCTTGCCGAGTTCAAGAACCAGCAAGGGCACGATGCGACCAAGGCGCTCGTCGATGCGATGTCCACCGTGCTCGCATGGGCACTCGCCGTGCTGTCGGTCCTCGGGATCGCCGGCGCGTCGTGGGTCGTGTTCGCGGTCGCATCAGGCCTGCACACCGACGGGCAGGCGTTCCCGCTCGCGGTCACGATGACGCGGATCATGTTCCCGTACATCGTGTTCATTTCGCTGACGACGCTCGCGTCCGGCGTGCTGAACACCTACAAGAGCTTCTCGCTGCCGGCTTTCGCGCCGGTGCTGCTGAACGTCGCGTTCATCGCCGCCGCCGTGTTCGTCGCGCCGCACATGAAGGTGCCCGTCTTTGCGCTCGCGTGGGCCGTGATCGTGGGCGGCGTGCTGCAGTTCCTCGTGCAGCTGCCGGCCCTGAAGAAGATCGACATGGTGCCGCTGATCGGGCTCAACCCGGTGCGTGCGCTGCGTCACCGCGGCGTGAAGCGTGTGCTCGCGAAGATGGTGCCCGCGACGTTCGCGGTGTCGGTCGCGCAACTGTCGCTGATCATCAACACCAACATCGCGTCGCGGCTCGGGCAGGGCGCGGTGTCGTGGATCAACTACGCCGACCGCCTGATGGAATTCCCGACGGCCCTGCTCGGCGTCGCGCTCGGCACGATCCTGCTGCCGAGCCTGTCGAAGGCGCACGTCGACGCCGATACGCACGAATACTCGGCACTGCTCGACTGGGGGCTGCGCGTCACGTTCCTGCTCGCGGCGCCGAGCGCGCTTGCGCTGTTCTTCTTTGCGACGCCGCTCACCGCGACCCTCTTCAACTACGGCAAGTTCGACGCGCATACCGTCACGATGGTCGCGCGCGCGCTTGCGACCTACGGGATCGGCCTCGTCGGCATCATCCTGATCAAGATCCTCGCGCCGGGCTTCTACGCGAAGCAGGACATCAAGACGCCCGTGAAGATCGCGATCGGCGTGCTGATCGTCACGCAGATCTCGAACTTCGTGTTTGTGCCGCTGATCGGTCATGCGGGCCTCACGCTGAGCATCGGCGTCGGCGCGTGCCTGAACTCGCTGCTGCTGTTCATCGGGCTGCGCAAGCGTGGCATCTACCAGCCGTCGCCGGGCTGGCTGCGCTTCTTCGTGCAGCTGATCGGCGCGACGCTCGTGCTCGCGGGCCTGATGCACTGGTGCGCGATCAGCTTCGACTGGACCGGCATGCGCGCGCAGCCGCTCGACCGGATTGCGCTGATGGCCGCGTGCCTCGTGCTGTTCGCTGCACTATATTTCGGTATGTTGTGGGTAATGGGCTTCAAATACGCTTACTTCAGAAGGCGCGCCAAGTGACGACCGCAATGACCCGCGTCCTCGACTACTTCAGCACGCTCGTGGCGGACGACGATAGTCTGCCCGTCACGGAAACCGCGTTGTCGCTCGCGCAGGATGCCTATCCCGACCTCGACCTGCAGGGTACGCTGGCCGAAATCGACATGCTGGCCGCGCGGCTGCGCCGTCGGCTCGCCGACGATGCGGACCTGAAGGACCGCGTCGCCGCGCTCAACGAGTTCTTCTTTCGCGAGCTTGGCTTCGCGTGCAATCACAACGATTACTACGACCCCGATAACAGTCACCTGAACGCGGTGCTGAAGCGGCGGCGCGGGATTCCGATCTCGCTGTCGGTGCTGTATCTGGAACTCGCCGAGCAGATCGGCGTGCCGGCGCGCGGCGTGTCGTTCCCCGGTCATTTCCTGCTGCGCGTGACGCTGCCGGACGGCGACCTGATCATCGACCCGACCAACGGCCATTCGCTGTCCGAAGCCGAGATGGTCGAGATGCTCGAGCCGTACGTTGCGCGTGCGGCCGGCGCGGTCGACAGTGCGTTGCGCGCGCTGCTGCAGCCGGCCACGAGCCGCGAGATCATCGCGCGGATGCTGCGCAACCTGAAGACGATCTATCTGCAGACGGAACGCTGGCAGCGGCTGCTCGCGGTGCAGCAGCGACTTGTGATCCTGCTGCCCGAGCAACTAGACGAAGTGCGCGATCGCGGCTTCGCGTATGCGCGGCTCGACTACTTGCGTCCCGCGCTCGAGGATCTCGAGCAGTATCTCGGCGAACGGCCCGATGCGGACGACGCAACCGTCGTCGAATCGCAGGTGACGGAGTTGCGCCAGCGAATGCAGCGCGATGACGAGGACTGAGCCGCCTTCGGCCGTGCCGCAACCGGTAACAGGCAGCCAGAACGAAAACGCCCGCTATGCGGGCGTTTTGCATTTGCGTCGTACAGCCCTTACTTCGGCTGCATCCGGATCGCGCCGTCGAGGCGGATCACTTCGCCGTTGAGCATCGGGTTCTCGACGATCTGACGCACCAGCATCGCGTATTCGTGGGGCTTGCCGAGCCGCGGCGGGAACGGCACCATCGCGCCGAGCGCGTCCTGCACGTCCTTGGGCATGCCGAGCAGCATCGGCGTCTCGAACAGCCCCGGCGCGATCGTCATCACGCGGATGCCGCTGCGCGACAGGTCGCGCGCGATCGGCAGCGTCATGCCCGCGACGCCGGCCTTCGATGCAGCATATGCAGCCTGGCCGATCTGCCCGTCGTACGCGGCGACCGAGGCGGTGCTGACGATCACGCCGCGCTCGCCTGCGTCGTTCGGCGCGGTCGCGGCCATCGCAGCGGCCGCGAGCCGGATCATGTTGAAGGTGCCGACCAGATTCACGCTGATCGTCTTCGCGAATACATCGAGCGGATGCGCGCCGTCCTTGCCGACGGTTTTCGCGGCGGGCGCGATGCCCGCGCAGTTCACGAGGCCGCGCAGCGTACCCGCGCGCGTCGCGGCGTCGACGGCCGCCTGTGCGTCGGCCTCGCTCGACACGTCGCAGCGCATGAATACGCCGCCCAGTTCGTTCGCGAGCGCCGTGCCGGCCGTCTCGTTCAGGTCTGCGAGCACGACCTTGCCGCCTGCCTGCGCGAGCATGCGGGCCGTTCCCGCGCCGAGGCCCGATGCGCCGCCGGTGATCAGAAAGACGTTGCCGCGAATCTCCATGACTGTCTCCTTGGTAGGGCCGATGCCTGCCGATCGGCTGAAAGCCGGTGCGCGCCGGTGTCAAGCGCGCACGTATCCGGACGATTGTACGGGGCGCCATCGCACGGCGACCACACAAGCGCGGTCGTGCGAATCGCGGTCGGGCGAAAAAAAACCGCCCGGGAAGGGCGGCTTGCGGGTGCGCGACGCAGCGCTTACTTCAGTGCGTCGAATGCGCGCGCGCGGATTTCGTCGACGCTGCCGAGGCCCGAGATCTTGCGATACTGCGGAGCCTTCAGGCCGTTTTCCTCGCCGCGTTGCGCCCAGTCGCCGTAGTACGTGATCAGCGGCTTGGTTTGCGCTTCGTACACTTCGAGACGCTTTTTGACGGTTTCTTCCTTGTCGTCGTCGCGCTGGATCAGCGGTTCGCCCGTCACGTCGTCCTTGCCCTCGACCTTCGGCGGGTTGAACTTCACGTGATACGTGCGGCCCGATGCCGGGTGCGTGCGGCGGCCGCTCATGCGCTCGACGATTTCCGAGAACGGAACGTCGATCTCGAGCACGTAGTCGATCGCGACGCCCGCTTCCTTCATCGCGTCAGCCTGCGCGATCGTGCGCGGGAAGCCGTCGAACAGGTAGCCGTTCGCGCAATCCGCTTCCTTCAGGCGCTCTTTCACGAGGCCGATGATCAGCGCGTCCGGCACGAGCTTGCCGGCGTCCATGTAGCCCTTCGCCTCGACGCCGAGCGGCGAGCCGGCCTTGACGGCCGCGCGCAGCATGTCACCCGTCGAGATTTGCGGGATGCCGAACTTTTCCTTGATGAAGTTTGCCTGGGTGCCCTTTCCCGCGCCGGGCGCGCCCAACAGGATCAAACGCATGGTGATATCTCCGGTATGTAGATTCGTGTGGCGAGACGCAAAAGCGTCGACGACGACGTGCGCGGGGCTTGCCTTGCGCGCGGTGAACCGGTCTGACGCGACACGTCGTCGATGGCGACGCGTGGCTGCCGGAAAGGACCGCGGCGGGAGCAAGCGAAGGCGCGCGGGTCGCGGACGGCTCGCACAATCACCTGATTATGCCATGGGTTATTTTGAAGTCGGCTGAAAAAGGGCCTGCACGCGCGCGAGATCGGCCGGCGTGTCGACTCCGGCGGCGGGCGCCTGCCCGGTGATGAGCACGGCGATGCGCTCGCCATGCCACATCGCGCGCAGCTGTTCGAGCTGCTCGGCCTGCTCGATCGGTGCCTGCGCGAGCGACGGATACGTGCGCAGGAAACGCGCGCGATAGGCATACAGTCCGATGTGGCGATAAACCGGGAAGGCCGGTGCCGGCATGGCCGCGACGTCCGGCCAGTGCGACGCGTACGCATCGCGGCTCCACGGAATCGGCGCACGCGAGAAGTACATCGCGACGTTGCGCGCGTCGAGCGCGACCTTCACGACGTTCGGGTTGAACACGTCGGCTGCGTCGTGGATCGGATGAGCCGCGGTCGCGATCGCGCAGTCCGCATGGGCGGCGAGGTGCGACGCTACGTCGCGCACCAGCGCCGGGTCGATCAGCGGCTCATCGCCCTGTACGTTGACGATGACGGTGTCGTCGCTCCACCCGAATGTCGCCGCGACTTCCGCGAGCCGGTCGGTACCGGACGGATGATCGGCGCGCGTCAGCACCGCTTCGAAGCCGTGATCGCGGGCCGCGTCGAGTACGTCCTGCGCGTCGGATGCGACGAGCACCTGCTGCGCGCCGGCTTCGCGCGCGCGTTCGGCGACGCGCACGACCATCGGCTTGCCGCCGAGATCGGCAAGCGGCTTGTTCGGCAGGCGCGTCGACGCGAGCCGGGCAGGAATGACGGCGATGAAGGGCTGCGGATGAGTCATCGGGGTTCGGCGGTGAGAAGGGCGGGGCGGGCGGCGCGTCGGAAGCGGGCCGCCCGGAAAAGCCCGGCGCGCGGCCACGGACGGGCCGCGATCGTGCGCCGGTTCAGCGGCGCGGCGGCTTAGCTGCCGGCGGGGCCGGCCGGGTCGACCGGCGTGCCTTCGACGGTCTGGCGCGCTTCGTCGACGAGCATCACGGGGATGCCGTCGCGGATCGGGTAGGCGAGCTTGTCCGCGTTGCAGATCAGCTCCTGCGCAGCGCGGTCATAGTGGAGCGGGCCTTTGCAGATAGGGCACACAAGGATTTCAAGCAGGCGAGCGTCCACGGAGTTTCTCCACAACGAGGGCAATGAGGCGAGGATCGAGCGCGGCTTCGACAGGGACGACCCACAGCCGAGCGTCGCGCCAGGAAGCGCCCAATTTTACTGCATCCTTCTCGGTGATCAGGATCGCGTCGACTGCGTCGTCGACGAACGGATTGTCGGCGAACGCGTAGTGGTCGGGCAGCGCGCGCGTCGCCGGCGAGAGGCCGGCCGCGCGCAGGGTCGCAAAGAAGCGCTCGGGCGCGCCGATGCCGGCCGCGGCAAGCACGGGCTCGTTCGCGAATTGCGACAGCGGGCGGCGCAGCGCCGGCTGGTCGAGGTGCCAGGCGGCGCCTGGCGTCAGCGCGAGCGCATACGTGTCGGGCCACGGCGGCAGCGCGCTGCTGTAAGGATCGTTGACGAGCGTCGCGTCGCGGTGGCGCGACAGCGGCTCGCGCAGCGGGCCGGCCGGCAGCAGGAAGCCGTTGCCGCCGAGCCGGTGGTCGAACACGACGAGCTCGACCGTGCGGGCGAGCCGATAATGCTGCAGGCCGTCGTCGCTGACGATCACGTCGACGTCCGGGTGCGCGGCGCGCAGTGCCTGCGCGGCCGCGACGCGGTCGGGGCATACCCAGACCGGCACGCCGGTGCGGCGCGCGATCAGCAGCGGTTCGTCGCCGGCCGCGCTTGGGCGCGACGCGGGCGTGACGGCGGTCGGCGCCTTCACGTTCGCGCCGTAGCCGCGCGACACGACGCCCGGCATGAAGCCGGCCGCGCGCAGCGCATCGACGAGCGCGATCACGGTCGGCGTCTTGCCGGTGCCGCCGACGGTCACGTTGCCGACCACGACGACGGGCACACCGACGTCGACCGGTTGTTTCCAGCCCTGCGCATAGGCGGCGCGCCGCAGCGCCGCGCACAGACCGAATACGCATGCGAACGGCGTGAGCGCCCAGGCGAGCGCACCGCGTCGCTGCCATTCGCGGGTCAGGTGCGCTTCGAGCCGCGCGAGCGGACCGCCGGGCGCGCTCATCGGGCCGGGCGCGGCGTGTCGTGCGCCGCGGCGTGGGACGGATTCGTCAAGGCGGATTCTCCGTTGGGCGGCGCATGCCGCAAGGTCTTCGGAAGGCGGCACTCTAGCGCGTCGCACGCGGGCGCGGCAAGCGCGGCCGGACGGCAGCCTCGATGGGGCCGGATCGGCGCGGCTTGTGGATAACTCTGTGAAAAACTCCCCGCCCGTTCGCGTCAAACGCCCGCCCGGTGGGCATCGAATCGGAGGTGTATCTTTCTGTAATGTTTAAAAATTCATAAAAATCAACGTGTTATATCGAATCGTCTGTTTTTTTACGCGGTTTTTAAGCGTTTCTGGTGGACGATTGCCAGAGTGTGGACACATTCCGCACGGCGCGGCGCAGACGGCCGGCGCTGGACGTCGCGCGCGTGTCGGACTATCGTGTCGCCGCCAGCATTCATTCGACCGCCCATGTCTTTCGACTCCCCTTTTTCCGCTCCCGGCGCGACTCGCGGCGGCGACGAAGTGATTCCCGTTTCGGCGCTCAACCGTGCAATTTCGACGATGCTCGAGCGCTCGTTTCCGCTGCTGTGGATTTCGGGCGAAGTGTCGAACTTCACGCGCGCCGCGAGCGGCCACTGGTATTTCTCGATCAAGGACCAGCAGGCGCAGATGCGCTGCGTGATGTTCCGCGGCCGCGCGCAGTATGCGGAATTCACGCCGCGCGAAGGTGACCGGATCGAGGTGCGCGCGGTCGTCACGATGTACGAGCCGCGCGGCGAGGTGCAACTCAACGTCGAGGCGGTGCGGCGCACCGGGCAGGGGCGCCTGTACGAGGCGTTCCTGCGCCTGAAGGCCCAGCTCGAAGCCGAAGGGCTGTTCGCGCCGGAGCGCAAGCGCCAGTTGCCGACCCATCCGCGCGCGATCGGCATCGTCACCTCGCTGCAGGCAGCCGCCTTGCGCGACGTCCTGACCACGCTCGCGCGCCGCGCGCCGCACATTCCGGTGATCGTCTATCCGGCGCCCGTGCAGGGTGCGGGCTCGGCCGAGAAGCTCGTGGCGGCCGTGCAGGCGGCGAATGCGCGGCGCGAGGTCGACGTGCTGCTCGTCTGCCGCGGCGGCGGCTCGATCGAGGATCTGTGGTCGTTCAACGACGAAGCGCTCGCGCGTGCGATTGCCGCGAGCGAATTGCCGGTCATCAGCGGTGTCGGCCACGAAACCGATTTCACGATCGCGGACTTTGCGGCCGACCTGCGCGCGCCGACGCCGACCGGCGCGGCCGAGCTCGCGAGTCCGCAGCGCGCATTGCTGCTGCGCGAGGTCGCCGATCGGCAACGCGCGCTGGCGCGCAGCCTCGAGCGCGGGCTCGAGCAACGCGCGCAGCAGCTCGACTGGCTCGCGCGGCGGCTCGTCAGCCCGGCCGAACGGTTGAAGCGGCAGCGCACGCACGTCGAGCAGCTTGCCGTGCGGCTCGCGTCGGCGGCATCGCGGCCGGTGCGCGACGCACGGGCGCGGTTCGCGCTGGCGCAACTGCGCTGGCAGCGCGCGCGGCCCGACCCGGCGCACGCGCGTCACGTGCTCGCGGGGCTGTCGCAACGTCTCGCGGTGGCGCTGCAGCGTCGTTACGAGCGCGATACCGCGCGGGTCTCGGCATGTGCGGCGCGGCTCGAGGTGCTGAGCCCGCAGCGCACGCTCGAGCGAGGCTATGCGGCGCTGATCGATGCCCAGACCGGCCGCGCGGTACGTGCGCCGGGCGCGTTGAAACCGCAGCGCCGCCTGACCGTGCATCTCGCCGAAGGCTCGGCCGACGTGTCGCTCGCCGACGTGCAGCCGCGACTCACCGACACGATCTGACGGCGACCGCGTAAGCGAAACGAAGGTCGCCCGCCGCATCCGGTGCGGGAACGCATGCTGCGCGCGTCGTCTCGTCCTGCCGGACGAAGCGTCAACGCCGATTTTCCGCATACCGCGGATAAATGCCCGGTGAGTTTGCGGGGATATTCGGACTCGCCTACAATCGGACGCTCGGCAGCATTCAACACAGCCTCCCTACATACTCAACGAAGGAATCGCCATGGCTCATACGCTCCCGCCGCTCCCGTACGCTGAAGACGCACTCGCGCCGACCATCTCGCTCGAGACGATCCAGTACCACTACGGCAAGCACCACCAGGCTTATGTGACGAACCTGAATAATCTGATCCCGGGCACGGAATTCGAAAACCTGTCGCTGGAAGAGATCGTCAAGAAGTCGTCGGGCGGCATCTTCAACAACGCCGCGCAAATCTGGAACCACACGTTCTTCTGGAACAGCCTGTCGCCGAACGGCGGCGGCGCACCGACGGGCGCGCTGGGCGACGCGATCAACGCGAAGTGGGGTTCGTACGACGCGTTCAAGGAAGCGTTCACGAAGGCCGCAGTCGGCACGTTCGGTTCGGGCTGGGCATGGCTCGTGAAGAAGGCCGACGGTTCGCTCGACATCGTGTCGACGAGCAACGCCGCGACGCCGCTGACGACCGCCGACAAGGCGCTGCTGACGATCGACGTGTGGGAACACGCGTACTACATCGACTACCGCAACGCACGCCCGAAGTTCGTCGAAGCGTTCTGGAACATCGTGAACTGGGACTTCGCAGCGAAGAACTTCGCGTAAGCCCCGGCGTGTGCGCGCCATCGCGGCGCGCGACACTGCGAAAAAAGCCCTCGTCACGAGGGCTTTTTTTGTTTTTACCGGATGCCGATGAGTCCGCGGCATGCGGCGGATCACGCAATCATCCCCGACGCCCAGCCGAGCGCCGCACTCGCAATCACGACGGCCCACGGCGGCATGCGCCAGAACACGAGCGCGACGAACGCGACGAGCGCGGCAGCGAAATCGCGCGGCGACACGATCGTGTCGCTCCACACCGGGTGATAGAGCGCGGCGACCAGCAGCCCGACCACGGCCGCATTCACGCCTGCGAGCGCGGCCTGCATCCGCGTGCTGCGGCGCAGGCGTTCCCAGAACGGTGCGGTGCCCGCGACGAGCAGGAACGACGGCGCGAAGATCGACACGAGCGCGATCGCCCCGCCGAGCCAGCCGTTCGGGGCATCGCGCAGCGACGCGCCGAGGAACGCCGAGAAGGTGAAAAGCGGCCCCGGCACGGCTTGCGCGGCGCCGTAGCCGGCGAGGAAAGCCGAATCGCCGACCCAGCCCGGCGCGACCACGGCCGCCTGCAGCAGCGGCAGCACGACGTGGCCGCCACCGAACACCAGCGCGCCGGTGCGGAAGAACGCGTCGACGACCGCGAGCGCGTGCGAATCGAGTGCGCGAGCCGCGAACGGCAGCATGACGAGCAGTGCGGCGAACAGCACGAGCCACAGCACGCCCGCGCGATGCGACACATGCAGCGGCAACGGATCGTGCGCGCCGCGCTCGGGTTGCGGCAACAGCACGAGGCCGGCCGCGCCCGCCGCGACGATTACCGCGACCTGCAGCCAGGCGGCCGGCACGAGCAGCGCGATGCAGGCCGCGGCTGCCATCAGCGTGACGCGGCGCGCATCCGGGCACAGCGTGCGCGCCATGCCCCACACCGCCTGCGCGATCACCGCGACCGACACGATGCGCAGCCCGTGCAGCGCGCCGGCCGCGACCGGCATGCCCGTCGCGTGCACGCCGAGCGCGAACAGCATCATCAGCAGCGCCGACGGCAGCGTGAAGCCGAGCCATGCGGCGAACATCCCCGCATAGCCTGCGCGCGACAGCCCTATCGCCATTCCGACCTGGCTGCTGGCCGGTCCCGGCAGGAACTGGCACAGCCCGACGAGATCCGCGTAGGCGCGCTCGGTCAGCCAGCCGCGTCGCGTGACGAATGCGTCGCGGAAGTAGCCGAGATGCGCGACGGGGCCGCCGAACGACGTGAGGCCGAGCCGCAGGAATGCGACGAACACGGGCCACGCGTGGCGGGAAGGTGCGGAGGCGGTCGACGTGTTCACGGGCGGGGATGGGGGCGAGCAAGGGCGAACGAGCCGCCACGATAGCGCAACGGCGTGACGCCGGGAATGCGGCGTTGCGGCGATTGTGCGGGCGTCAGGCCGTGCCGTCGGGCAGCCCGCTCGCGCGGCGCAGCGCGTCGACGTCGACCAGTTCGATCTCGCCGACATGCAGCCGCACGATGCCGTCGGCCTGCAGCGCCTTCAGCAACTGGTTGGTGGTCTGCCGCGTCAGCGACAGCATCGACGCGAGCTTTTCCTGCGACAGCCGAATGCGCGTGCGGCCGGCACTGATCCCGCCGTAGCCGTTGGCGATCATCAGCAGTCGCGTGGCGAGACGCTGCGCGGCCGGCATCACGCTCATCGCCTCGACGGTCAGGAAGCTCAGCCGGAGCTTTTGCGCCATCAGCAGCGCGAATTGCCGCCAGTATTGCGGCGTCGTGTCGAGGATTCCGAGCAGGGTGGCCTGAGGAGTGTGCAGCAGCAGCGTGTCGTCGAGCGCGATCGCATCGTGCGTGCGGGGCTGGCCGTCGAACAGTGCGATCTCGCCGAACCACGTGACGGGCTCGGCGACCGTCAGCAGCGCCTCCTTGCCGTGCGAATCCACCGCGCCTATGGTGAGGGAACCGGTCAGTACCGCGTACAGCCCGCACGGCGGGTCGCCGCGCCGGAACAGCGCATGGCCGGCAGGCAGGCGCCGCAGCGCGGCGCGCTCGAGCAACTGCGCGCGCAATTCGGGCGGCAGCGCGGCAAACCACGGGTGCGCTTCGAGCTGCGGCAGGTAGGGGGCGAGCGACGAGGGCATGGGCACGCGATGTCGGATAGCTGACAGAGGTTCTCGGGCGTGACGCGCATCATAGCGCTCAATGATCGTTCAGGAGACACCATGAAGACGCTGGAAGACCACCTTTCCCAGTATGCGGCCTACCACCGCGACGCGCGCAACATCGCGACGCACCTGGTCGGCATTCCGATGATCGTGTTCGCAGTCGAGGTACTGCTGTCGCGGCCGGCGCTCGGGGTGCTGGCCGGCGTCGCGCTGTCGCCGGCGCTGCTGCTCGCCGTGGCGTTCGCGGTGTTCTACCTGCGCCTCGACCTGCGTTTCGGGGTCGTCATGGCCGCGCTGTTCGCGCTCGGGCTGTGGGCCGCGCAGACGCTCGCGTTGCTGCCGACCGCGCAATGGCTCGGCGTCGGCATCGGCGCGTTCGTGGTCGGCTGGATCGTGCAGTTCGTCGGGCACTGGTTCGAAGGGCGCAAGCCCGCGTTCGTCGACGACCTCGTCGGCCTGATGGTCGGGCCGCTGTTCGTCGTCGCCGAAGTCGCGTTCTTCGCGGGGCTGCGCAACGATGTGCGCCGCGAAGTCGAGCGGCGCTCGGGGCCCGTGCACGGCGGCGCGCACTCGCATGTCTGACGCGTCGGCTGCGTCGGTCTGCGTGTTCGGCGCGGGCGCGATCGGCTGCTACCTCGGCGGCCGGCTCGCGGCGACAGGCGCCGACGTGACGTTCGTCGGCCGTGCGCGGATCGCCGAGGCGATTCGCGCGCAGGGGCTGACCCTGACCGACCAGCGCGGCTATCGCGCGCAGCTTGTGCCGGCGGACATCGCGTTTTCGACCGATCCGGCCGTGGCGGCGGCGGCGCGGCTCGTGCTGGTCGCGGTGAAGTCGGCCGTGACGCAGGAGGCGGCGGCGCAACTGGCCGGCGTGCTGCGGCCCGGCACGGTCGTGATCAGTTTCCAGAATGGCCTGCACAACGCCGACGTGCTGCGCGACGCGCTGCCGCAAGCGACCGTGCTGACCGGCATGGTGCCGTTCAACGTGATCGAGCGCGGGCCGGGCGCGTTCCACCAGGGCTCGGCCGGCGTGCTCGCGGCCGATGCGTCGCCCGCGCTGCAGCCGTTCGCCGACGCATTTGCCCGAGCCGGACTGCCGCTCGCGCTGCACCGCGACATGCGCGCGGTGCAATGGGCTAAGCTGCTGCTGAACCTGAACAATGCCGTCAATGCGCTGGCGAACCTGCCACTGCACGACGAACTCTCGCAGCGCGCGTACCGGCGCTGCCTGGCGCTTGCGCAGCGCGAAGCCCTGCACTGGCTCGCGCACGCCGCGATCCGGCCGGCACGGCTGACGCCGTTGCCGAGCGCATGGCTTCCCGCGGTGCTGGGGCTGCCCGATCCCGTGTTTCGTGCGCTCTGTGGCCGGATGCTCGCGATCGATCCGCTCGCGCGCTCGTCGATGTCCGACGATCTCGCCGCGCGCCGCGCCACCGAAGTCGAGTGGATCAACGGCGAGATCGTACGGCTGGCCGCGCGCTTCGGCGCGCAGGCGCCCGTCAATGCGCGGCTGTGCGCGCTCGTTCACGCCGCCGAAGCGGCGGCAGCGCGCCCGGCCTGGCATGGCGAAGCGCTGTGGGCGGAGCTGTCCGCGCATGCGCCGCACATGAGCACGAGGCGGGCGGCGTAACGGCGAGGGCGCGTTCCCGGAAGGCCTGCGCCCGCGCGCCACGCCACGCACGATGCACAACGGCTAAGATGCGGAGTGCGTCACCAGACCGGACGCGTACGCGGAGCAATCACCATGGTGGATCGCCCGACTCTCGATGCCTACGAAGCCCATGCCGCGCAATATGCGCAGGACTGGCTCGACCAGGCCGCGCCCGACGACATGTACGCGCTGCTCGAGCAGCATTTCTCGCCGGGGCTGACCGCGGACGTCGGCTGCGGCGCCGGGCGCGACACGGCGTGGCTCGCTTCGTGCGGATTCGACGTGCGTGGCTACGATGCGAGCGCCGCGCTGCTCGACGAGGCGCGCCGGCGCCATCCCGACCTGACATTCGAGCTGGCCGCGCTGCCGGCGCTGGCCGGCGTGCCGTCCGGCGTGTTTCGCAACGTGCTGTGCGAAACGGTCGTGATGCACCTCGAACAGGCGGATGCGGCCGCTGCCGCTGCACGGCTGGCCGCGCTGCTGGTGCCCGGCGGCACGCTGTATCTCAGCTGGCGGGTGGCCGGAAACGGCGCGTTGCGCGACGAGCGCGGCCGTCTGTACACGCCGCTCGATTCGGCACGGATGCATGCGGCGCTCGGCGCCGGCATGCAGGTGATCGACGAGCACGAGGTGGTCAATGCGTCGTCCGGCAAGCGCGTGCACCGGCTGATCGCGCGCAAGGCCGACGCAGGCCCCGCTGCCGGTGGCGCCGCATGAGCGCGGCGCCCACCCTCATTCGCGGTTGAGCGCCGCTTCCCAGTTGATGTCGACACAGAGCACCTGCATGCCGGTCGCGGCCGGTGCGGTGACCGAGCCGGTCACGCACAGGTGCGCCTCGTTGATCGACAGATACGGCGGCGTCACGTGCACGCGGCCCGGCGCGCGCATCGCGTGGATGAAGTACGGCCGGCGCTCCCAGCTCGCGCCTTCGGAATGCAACAGCGGCCGGAACCGTTTGGCCCGCTGCGAGACGCTGCCGCGCGCGAGCACGTTGTCGCCGATCTGGCGGCCGGACGCGTCGAGCAGGAAGCAGCGCGCGGTTTCCGGCAGCCCGAGCACCGCCGCGGCCGCATCGAGCAGCGGCTCGCCTGCGGCGAGCTTGCGGCTCGCTTCCTCCAGCGCGGCGATGTACGGCGCCAGGCGTGCCGCCTGCGTGCGCTCGCGCTGCGCGACGCGCAGCCGCAACGCGGCCGACAGCGTATCCATGCAGCCGGCCGCGGCCTGCGGCTGTACCGGGTCGACGCTCGGCCCGGCGAAGTACTGCCCTTGCACGAAATCCACGTCGCATTCGAGCGCGATCAACGCGTCGCGCTCGGTCGCGAGGCCGCCCATCAGCACGAGCTGGCCGGATTCGTGCAGCAGCGACACGAGCCCGGGCAGTACGCGCTCGAGGTGCGAGTGCTCGCTCGCCTGTGCGAGGATCCCGCGGTCGAGCGAGACGATGTCGGGATGCAGATGCCACACGCGGTCGATGTTCGAATGCTTCGCGCCGAAGCCGCCGAGCGCGATCAGGAAGCCGGCCTTGCGCAGCCCGTCGACGATCGCCGCATAGCGCGGCGTCTCGCCGCCCGCCTGTTCGGGCACTTCGAGCACCACGCGGTGCGGCGGCAGGCCGAGCGCCTTCAGGTTCGCGAGCAGCGCGTCGCCGTAGATCGTGTCCATCAGCGCGGCCGGATGCAGGCTCAGGAAGAGCCATTCGTCATGGCTGTCGAACGCGTGGAAATTGCCCAGATGCAGCGATTCGGCGAGCCGGCCGAGCTCCAGCAGGTCGCCGCGCCGCGCCGCCTGCGTGAAGACCTCGTGCGATGCGACCTGGCGGCTTTCCTCGTCGTGCGCGCGCAGCGATGCGTGATAGCCGATCGCGCGGCGGTGCGACACCGAGAAAACGGGCTGAAACACGCTGAACACGGTGTACGCGCCGTACAGCACGGTGCGCCGCTTGCCGTCGTCGCCGGCGACGGGGCGGGGCGGCTGGAAGCCGGGGGGATCGATGTCGATCATGCTCATGATGTCGGCCGAAAGAAGACTGCCAGTTTACCTACAGAATAGGGCAGCAAGAAGCATGCGCGGCATCGGGCTCCGTGCGGCGGCCCGTCGCGGCGGCTGGCTGCGGTGCGCGGCGGGCGCGCCGCACCGTCGTGGTGCGTGGCGCGCCGGCGTGGCGTCTGCCGTGGTGCGCGCCGCGCGTCATGCGCGTTCGGACGGGTCGGTCTTGTACGCGCGGCCGCGGATTTCCGGCGCGAGCTGCGCGAAGATCCACGCGGACGCGGCCGTGATGATCCCGACGCAGATGAACGTCGCATGGAACGCGGGCAGCGTGTTGCTCGGCGTCACCGTGCGCAGCATGCCGGTGAAGGTCGCGAGCAGCGCGCCCGCGACCGTGACGCCGAGGCTCATCGACAGCATCTGCACGAGCGAGAACAGGCTGTTGCCGCTGCTTGCGCCGCCGGTGCCGAGATCCTTCAGCGTCAGCGTGTTCATCGCGGTGAACTGCATCGAGTTGAAACCGCCGAACAGCGCGAGATGGACGACCTTCACCCATACCGGCACCGTGTCGCGCATCAGCGCGAAGCTCGCCATCATCGCGCCGACCATGATCGTGTTCGCGAGCAGCACCTTGCGGTAGCCGTGCTTCGTGATCAGCCGCGTGATGAGCCGCTTCGAGAACATCCCGGCGGCCGCGACCGGCAGCATCATCAGCCCGGCCTCGAATGCCGAATAGCCGAGGCTCACCTGCAGCAGCAGCGGAATCAGGTACGGCATCGCGCCGCTGCCGATCCGCGCGAACAGGTTGCCGAGCAGCCCGACGCTGAACGTATGGATCTTGAACAACTCGAGCGAGAAGATCGGCTGCGGCGCGCGCACCGCGTACAGCCCGTATGCGACGAAGCACGCGAGGCTCAGGATCAGCAGCACCAGCACGGCCGCGTGCTGCATCCCGAGGTCGGCGAGGCCGTCGAGCGACAGCGAGATCGCGACCATCCCGATCGTCAGCAGCAGATAGCCCTTCAGGTCGAAGCGGCCGACGGCCGGGTTGCGAGAATCGGGCATCGAGTAGAAGGTCGCGATGCAGCCGGCGACCCCGACCGGCACGTTGATCAGGAAGATCCAGTGCCACGACGCGATCTTCACGAGCCAGCCGCCGAGCGTCGGCCCGATCAGCGGGCCGATCAGCCCGGGAATCGCGACGAACGACAGCGCGGGCAGGTAGCGTTCGGCCGGGAAGGTGCGCAGCACCGCGAGCCGTCCGACCGGCAGCAGCATCGCACCGCCGACACCCTGCACGACGCGGAACACGACGAGCTGCTGCAGCGTATGCGCGTTCGCGCACAGCAGCGAACCGAGCGAGAACACCAGGATCGCGCTGAAGAACACGCGCCGCGTGCCGAACGTGTCCGCGAGCCAGCCCGAGACCGGGATCATCACCGCCATCGTCAGCGAGTACGCGATCACGACCGACTGCATCCGCAGCGGCGATTCACCGAGACTCACTGCCATCGACGGCAGCGCCGTGTTGACGATCGTCGCATCGAGCGTCTGCATGAAGAAGCCCGTCGCAACGAGCCAGAGCATCACGGTGAGGTTCTTTTCGCCGGGAGCGGCGGCGGGCGGGCGTTGGAACATGGGGACGGACCGGTGGCGCGGGACAGCAGACATTGTAGGCAAAGCCGCCGTGGCACGCAGGATCGGCCCCCATCGAGGGGCGCGCCCAATCGCCTGGCTGCGGCTTCGGCCGGATACCGATTCACCGACAGACCAGTACAGTTCAGTCGAAACTGTTTGCAGGCGTACCTGTCCGTGTGCTGCCGCCGTCCGAAATACTGGCGTCATCGAACCCACGCGATCCGGAGGCGGCCATGCGCGAACTGCGACTCTACGAGATGGACGGCAACGAGCCGGCCGGGCGGTGGCGCATCGTCGATCGCACCGCGCTGGTGGTCGCGGACGGCGACCTGTGGGTGACGGTCGAAGGTCGCCTCGACGATCACTGGCTGCACGCCGGTGAATCGCTGGCACTGCTGCCCGGCATGCGCGTGTGGATCAGTGCGGCGGCGGGCGGCGCGGTGTTCTCGTTCGGCCCGCAGCCGGCGCCGGCCGTGCAGGTCGCGCCTGGATGGCGGCGCACGTTCGCCGCCTAGCGCGGCGGCCGCGCTCAGGCGGGCGCGTCGCTGCCGACGTAGCGCGCACGGGGCCGGATCAGCTTGCCGTCCGCATACTGTTCGAGCGCGTGCGCGATCCAGCCCGCGGTGCGGCCGGCCGCGAACAGCGTGAAGGCGGCGCCGCCCGGCAGTGCGAGCGTGCGCTCCAGGACCGCGAGCGCGAAATCGATCGCCGGCCGCAAGCCGGTCGCCGCTTCGACACGCGCGGCGAGCGCACGGGCCGCGCGCAACGCCGGCCGCTCGGGCAACACGGCATGCAGTGCGTCGAGCAACGCGCGCGCACGCGGATCGCCGTCGGGATAGAGCGGATGTGCGAAACCGGACAGCATCGTGCGCAAGCCGTCCGCGCGCTCGTCGTGTGCGAGACGCAGCGCAAGGT
Source organism: Burkholderia sp. Bp9016 (assembly GCF_003857765.1). Classification (NCBI taxonomy): domain Bacteria; kingdom Pseudomonadati; phylum Pseudomonadota; class Betaproteobacteria; order Burkholderiales; family Burkholderiaceae; genus Burkholderia; species Burkholderia sp. Bp9016. The sequence continues at coordinate 145,480 of NZ_QTPY01000008.1, read as the reverse complement.
AGCGGTCGAGATCGGCGGCGCGCGCTGCTTCGTCGAGCAGTGCGCCCGCACGGAACGTCTCGCCGCCGTGGCGCGGGCCGGACAGCGCGGCGAGCCCGCCCGCGATCGCGCCGAACAGGTGCGTGCCGGTGGACGCGATGCACCGTACCGCGAAGGTCGATGGGTTCAGCTCGTGATCGGCGCACAGCACGAGCGCGCGGCGCAGCAGGTCGGCTTCGTCGCGCCGCCGGATGCGCCACGCGTTCGCGAGTTGTCGATGCACGGGTGTGTCGTCCGGCGCGATGCCGGCCAGCGCGGCCGTCGCGATGCGCAGCAGCAGCGAGGCCGCTTCGATCTGCGCGTCGCGCCCCTGCGCCCACAGGCGCGGCAGCGATGCGGCCGCGGCCGGAAGCAGCACGAGCGTGCGCTCGAGCGGTGCGAGATGCGCCCAGCGGCGTGCCCATCCGTCCCATTGCACGGTATCGAAACCGGCCGCCGCCAGCGATGCGGCTGCGAGGCGCGCCGGCGGGCAATCCCATAATCTCGCGGCCGTTTCCTCGAGCGTCGCGTCGCGGGCGAGCGCGATCGCATCGGCGCCGCGATAGCGCAGGCAGCCGTCGGCGATCTGCGTGATCCGCGATTCGAGCACCGGCACACCCCAGTCGAGCGAGCGTTCGGCCACGCCGCCCGCGCGCTTCGCATCGGCGCGGCGGCGCGCGAGCAGGCGCACTTCGTCGGCGTCGTAGAGGCGGCGCTTGCTCGCGCCGTCGGGCAGCGAGCGCAGCAGGCCGCGGCTCACATACGCATAGAGGGTGCTCACGCTGACACCGAGGATGCCGGCCGCTTCGGGCGCGCTGAGGGACGTCATGCCGATCGCTCCTGTCGGGGCGCATGAAGCGCGGCCCGGTTACAACTATTCGTTATGCATTGATTTGCGCTATCAAGATTGATCGCACCTGCTGCGAATTCTAGACTCGATTCCGTCTCCTCAATCGCCCGCTTACACCATGACACCCGAACTCGCATTGATCCATCTGTGGCAACTCGCGCACGGCGAGCCTGGCGCCCTTGCCCGCGCGACCGTGACAGGGCAGGACCCGACGTTGCCGTCGACGTTCCAGGTCGGCACGCTGGCCGCATCGACGATCGCGGCAGTCGGGCTCGCGGCGGCCGAATGCCACCGGCTGCGCACGGGTGTCGCACAGCGCGTCGACGTGTCGGTGCGCGATGCGCTCGTCGCGTTTCGCAGCGAACGCTATCTGCGCGTGGACGATGGCCCGGCGCCGGATCCGCGTCATCCGGTGACGGGTTTCTACGACACGCGCGACGGTCGCTGGATCCAGCTGCACGCGAACTTTCCGCATCATCTGCACGGGATTCTCGACGTGCTCGGCTGTGGCCCGCAGCGCGACGATGTCGCCGCGGCGATCCGCACGTGGGACGGCGCGACGCTCGATACCGCGCTGGCCGAGGCCGGCCTCTGCGCGGCATTGATCAGAACACCTGGGGAATGGGCGGCGCACGACCAGGCGCGCGCGATCGCATCGCTGCCGCTGTTCGAGATCGAACGGATCGGCGATGCGCCCGTCGAGGCGATCGGTCGCGGCGAGCCCGATCAACCGCTTGCGGGCGTACGCGTGCTCGATCTCACGCGCATCATCGCGGGGCCGGTCGCGGGCCGCACGCTCGCGTCGCACGGCGCACAGACGTTGCTCGTCAACGGCCCGCACCTGCCGAACATCGCATCGCTCGTGATCGACAACGGGCGCGGCAAGCGCTCGACGTGGATCGATCTGCGCGAGACGGCGGGCGTCGCCGCGCTGCGCGATCTCGCACGCGACGCCGATGTATTCCTGCAAGCCTATCGCCCGGGAGCGCTCGCGGCGCGCGGGTTCTCGCCGCAGGCGCTGGCCGAGTTGAGGCCCGGCATCGTCTGCGTATCGGTGTCGGCGTACGGCCATGCGGGGCCGTGGTCGAAGCGGCGCGGCTTCGACAGCCTCGTGCAGTCGGCGAGCGGCATCGCATGGCAGGAGCAGCACGCCGCGCACGAGAACGGGCCGCGCCACCTGCCGTGCCAGGCGCTCGATCATGCGACGGGTTATCTCGCGGCGTTCGGCGCGATGATCGCGCTCGCGCGCCGTGCGACGGAAGGAGGAAGCTGGCACGTGCGGCTGTCGCTCGCGCAGACGGGGCGCTGGCTGCAATCGCTCGGCATGGTGCCGGACGGCCTGCGCGCGCCGGACCTGACGCTCGACGACGTACGCGACCGGCTCGACCGGACGGCGTCGCCGTTCGGCACGCTCGATGCCGTGCGTCCTGCCGAGCACCTGTCGGCGACGCCGCCGCGATTTGCGCGGCCGCCGGTGCCGCTCGGCACGGACGAAGCACGCTGGCTGTGAGCGCCGGCGATACAGCCGGCGCGACGGTCGTTACTTGCGCAGCTCGACGACGAAGTCGTAGTAGTCGTTGCGGCAGTAGGTATCGGTCAGCTCGATCGCGCGCTGATCGGCCGTATAGCCGATCCGCGTGATCAGCAGTAGCGCGTCGTGCGGCGCGATGCCCATCTGCCGTGCGATATCGTCGGTCGCGTTGACGGCGCGAAAGTGCTGCAGCGCGCGCACGATCGGCGTGCCGCGTGCTTCGAGATAGCTGTACAGCGAACCGCCGATCGCCTGCGGATCGGGAATCAGCGTGGCGGGGAACGTGGAGTTCTCGACGGCCATCACGATGCCGTCGGCCAGGCGCAGACGCTTGAGCCGCGTGACCGACGCGGCCGGCGACAAGCCGAGCTGGATGACTTCGTCGCGGTTGGCCGGCTGGATTTCGCGCTCGAGCCATTGCGAGCTCGGCTTGAAGCCGCGGCGCTCGAGCATTTCGCTGAAGCTCGACAGCCGCGACAGCGGATCCTCGTAGCGAGGCTGGATGAAGTTGCCCGCGCCCTGCGTGCGGCGGATCAGCCCCTGCTCGACGAGCAGCGCGATCGCCTTGCGCGCGGTGATGCGCGATACGCCGAGCGCTTCGGACAGTACGCGTTCGGACGGCAGCGCTTCGCCGGCTGCCCAGCGATTGTCGTGGATCGCGTCGCCGAGCTTGCGGGTGAGCTGCAGGTAGAGCGGCGTGTCGTTGTCGGGGTCGGGGCGCAGGTCCTGCCAGCGGTCGTCCGTGGGTGCCTTCATGGGATGCGTATCGATCAGGTTGCCGGCCATTCTAAGTCATCATGCTGCGCCGTTAATAGCCGGTTTTTGCCGTGTAACAGGTGGGTCGCGCGCCGATTGACTACACTAGGGTTCTGTTTATCCACGTAACGCGCATGCATTGTCACGAGAACGGCCGGTCGCCGCGTTGCGCGCGTAGCAGGTTGTCGTGGCAACGCCGGATTCAACAGCCATCCACGGCAATGCCCGAAATCGCCGCGCACGGCGGCGCGGTGCGTCGCCGGTCCCGTTCGACGGCGAGCGATTTCGCGCATTCGTCCGCGCGTTACATCAGATCAGTAGAGAGAACCTGGCGTCGTATTGGATGCTTCGGCCGCGATGCGGCCACGAACCCGCAACGAGGAGCGCATGACAGACACGACCGCCACGGTCGTCTTGCCGGACGGCGAGACGATCCCGAAGCTTGGCCTGGGCACCTGGGAAATGGGCGAGCGGCCGGGCCGCCGCGCGGACGAGATCGCCGCATTGCGCGCAGGTATCGATCTCGGGATGACGCTGGTCGACACCGCCGAGATGTATGGCGAAGGCGCGACCGAGGAACTCGTCGGCGAAGCGTTGAGCGGCCTGCGCGACGACGTATTTCTCGTCAGCAAGGTGTACCCGCATCATGCGAGCCGGCGCGGTGTCGTCGCCGCGTGCGACGCGAGCCTGAAGCGCCTGCGTACCGATCGCCTCGACCTGTATCTGTTGCACTGGCGCGGCTCGGTGCCGCTCGAGGAGACGGTCGAAGGTTTCGAGGCGCTGCGGCGCGCGGGCAAGATCCGCCACTGGGGCGTGAGCAACTTCGATACGTCCGACATGGCCGAACTCGTCGACGAGGCAGGCGGCGGCGCATGCGCGGCCAACCAGATCCTCTACAACATCGCGCGGCGCGGCCCGGAATTCGACCTGCTGCCATGGCTCGCCGAGCATCGGGTGCCGGCGATGGCCTACAGCCCGGTCGATCACGGGCGGCTGCCGAAGCACTCGCCGCTCGACGAGATCGCGCGGCAGCGCGGCGTGTCGGTGATGCGCGTCGCACTCGCGTGGGTGCTCGCGCGGCCGGGCGTGTTCGCGATCCCGAAGGCGTCGCGGATCGAACACGTGCGCGATAACCGTGCGGCGCTCGATCTCGTGCTGAGCGACGACGAACGTGCACAGCTCGACGCGTATTTCCGTCCGCCGCGCAGCAAGCGCGCGCTCGAAATGCTCTGAACGATGCGACGCGCCGGTCAGCGTGCCGGCGCGTCGGCCGCGCGCTGCCAGCGATGGAACAGGATCGACGCGATCCAGCAGACGAGAAACAGCGCGACGATGCCGTAGCCGATCGTGCCGAAGCGCTCGGCGAGCGCGTCGAGCGCATCGCGCACGGGGCCGGTCAGCGACAGCTTGTCGGCGAGCAGGCCGGCGGCCTCGATCCCGCCGATCGCCAGCGCGACGATGGCCGACACCAGCGTGATGCTCGCGTTGTAGAGCAGCTTGCGATGAGGGTCGTCCATCGCCCATCCGTATGCATGAATCATCAGCACGTTGTCGGTCGAATCGATCAGCGTCATGCCGGCCGTAAACAACGCGGGAAACAGCATGACCGCGTAGATCGGCAGCCCCTGGCTCGCTTGCGCGGCAGCGATCGCGAGCAGGCCGATTTCGGTGGCGGTATCGAAGCCGAGCCCGAACAGCACGCCGACCGGGTACATGTGCCAGCTCTGCGACACGAAGCGAAACAGCGGCCGCAGCAGCCGCGACACGAGGCCGGCCGGGCGATGTACGTGCGCGGCATCGTGCGCATGCTTCGGCGTGCCGCGATAGCGCCGCCACACGTCGCGCAGAATCAGCAGGTTCAGGCACGCGAGCAGCAGCAGGAACGTTGCCGACACCGCCGTGCCGATCGTGCCGCCGATGTCGCGGAACGCGTCGAACCGGTCGCGCAGCGCGAACGCGGTCGCCGCGACGCCGAGCGTTGCGGCGACCACGATCGTCGAATGGCCGAGCGAGAAGAACAGGCCGACGGTCACCGGCCGCTGGCCGTCTTGCATCAGCTTGCGCGTCGCGACGTCGATCGCCGCGATGTGATCGGCGTCCACCGCGTGACGCAGCCCGAGGCCGTATGCGATCGCCGCGGTGCCGAGCAGCAGCGGATGGTCGTGCAGCACCGCGAGCGCCCATAGCCACACGGCGACGTTCGCGGCGATCAGGCCGGCATACAGCATCAGCAGGCGGCGCAGGGCAGGGGTCGGGGGCATCGGGACGGTTCCATCGGACGAGTCGCGATGCATTGTGGCATGCGAAAAAAATGCATGGCGTGCCGACTGAGCCCGATGTCGGCGGCGTGCGTCGATTCGTTCGGCAGACGAAAAAAAGCCCGTCCGGTTCCGGACGGGCTTCGATGTGCCGCGGTAGCGGCGCTTACTTCACTTTCGCGTTGATCACGCCTTCCGACACGTTCGCCGGTGTTTCCGCGTAGTGCTTGAACTCCATCGTGTACGTCGCGCGACCCTGCGTGGCCGAGCGCAGCGACGTCGAATAGCCGAACATCTCGGCGAGCGGCACTTCGGCGCGCACGAGCTTGCCGCCGCCGCCCGCGATGTCCTCCATCCCCTGCACGATGCCGCGCCGGCTCGACAGGTCGCCCATCACGTTGCCCATGAAATCCTCCGGCGTTTCGACTTCGACCGCCATCATCGGCTCGAGCAGCACCGGTTTCGCGCGGCGCATCGCTTCCTTGAACGCCATCGAGCCGGCCATCCGGAACGCGTTTTCGTTCGAGTCGACGTCGTGGTACGAACCGAACGTCAGGTGCACCTTCACGTCGACGACCGGGTAGCCCGCGAGCACGCCGCTCTTCAGCGTTTCGGTGATGCCCTTGTCGACGGCCGGGATGAATTCGCGCGGAATCACGCCGCCCTTGATCTCGTCGAGGAACTCGTAGCCTTTGCCGGGGTTCGGCTCCAGCGTGATCACGGCATGCCCGTACTGGCCGCGCCCGCCCGACTGCTTGACGAACTTGCCTTCGACGTCGGACGCCGTCGTGCGCACCGTTTCGCGATACGCGACCTGCGGCTTGCCGACCGTCGCCTCGACGCCGAACTCGCGCTTCATCCGGTCGACCAGGATTTCGAGGTGCAGCTCGCCCATCCCCGAAATGATCGTCTGGCCGGATTCCTCGTCGGTCTGCACGCGGAACGACGGATCTTCCTGCGCGAGGCGGTTCAGCGCAAGGCCCATCTTTTCCTGGTCGGCCTTCGTCTTCGGCTCGACCGCCTGCGAGATCACCGGCTCGGGGAATTCCATCTTCTCGAGGATGATCGGCTTGGTCGGATCGCACAGCGTGTCGCCCGTCGTCGCCTCCTTCAGACCCACCGCCGCCGCGATGTCGCCCGCGCGCACTTCCTTGATTTCCTTGCGCTCGTTCGCGTGCATCTGCAGGATCCGGCCGAGCCGTTCCTTCTTGTCCTTCGTCGCGTTCAGCACCGTGTCGCCGGATTCGACGACGCCCGAATACACGCGGAAGAAGATCAACTGGCCGACGAACGGGTCGGTCATGATCTTGAAAGCGAGCGCGGAGAACGGCTCGTCGTCGCTCGGATGACGTTCCGCCGGCTTCTCCGGATCCGCGAAGTCGTGGCCGAGAATCGCCGGCACGTCGACCGGCGACGGCAGGTAGTCGATCACTGCGTCGAGCATCGCCTGCACGCCCTTGTTCTTGAACGCGCTGCCGCACAGCATCGGCACGATCTCGTTGGCGATCGTGCGCTGGCGCAGCGCGGCCTTGATCTCGTCCTCGGTCAGCGATTCATGGTCGTGCAGATACTTCTCGAGCAGTTCCTCGCTGGCTTCGGCCGCGGCCTCGACCATCTTCCCGCGCCATTCGTTCGCAAGCTCGATGAGGTTCGCGGGGATGTCTTCGTACGTGAACTTCACGCCCTGGCTTTCGTCGTCCCAGACGATCGCCTTCATTTTCACGAGATCGACGACGCCCTGGAAATGATCCTCCGCGCCGATCGGAATCTGGATCGGCACCGCGACGCCCTTCAGGCGCTCGCCGATCTGGCGCTGCACGCGGAAGAAGTCTGCGCCCACGCGGTCCATCTTGTTGACGAACGCGATGCGCGGCACCTTGTACTTGTTCGCCTGGCGCCACACGGTCTCGGACTGCGGCTGTACGCCGCCGACCGAGTCGTAGACCATGCACGCGCCGTCGAGCACGCGCATCGAGCGCTCGACCTCGATTGTGAAGTCGACGTGCCCGGGGGTATCGATGATGTTGATGCGGTGTTCCGGATAGTTGCCGGCCATGCCCTTCCAGAAGGCCGTGGTCGCGGCCGACGTGATCGTGATGCCGCGTTCCTGCTCCTGCTCCATCCAGTCCATCGTGGCCGCGCCGTCGTGCACTTCGCCGATCTTGTGGCTCACACCGGTGTAAAACAGGATGCGCTCGGTCGTCGTGGTTTTGCCGGCATCGATGTGAGCGCTGATCCCGATGTTGCGATAGCGCTCGATGGGGGTTTTGCGGGGCACGTGAACCTCCTGGTGGTTCGGATCGTAAGCGGGCCGACTGCGCCGGCCCGGACTTGAAACAAGCGAGATTTAAAGGATAGCGCTTGTGCGTGGCTTTTGCAGATGCGGGCGGCGTTTGCCGGATCAAGGCGGGAGCAGCCGCCGGCAGGCGAAAAAAAACCGGCGCGCAACGGGCGGCCGGCTTCGGTCGACGCGCGGCGGTGCCGCCGCGAAGGCCGTTACTGGGACTTCGGCAGGCCGTCGAGCTTCATGCCCGGCTTGATGCCTTTCGCCGCGAACCAGCCCTTGCTCATTTCGAGCGCATAGACGCCGTTGTTGCGCGGGCAGTGGTTGTCGGTCGTCTCGGCCTGCATTTCGTCGATGTCGGTGATCGTGCCGTCCGCGCGGACGAACGCGATCGACAACGGGATCAGCGTGTTCTTCATCCAGAAGCAGTGCACGGCGTTTTCGTTGAACACGAACAGCATGCCTTCGTTCGGTGCGAGCTGCGACCGGTACATCAGCCCCTGTTCGCGATCGGCGTCGTTCGCGGCGACGGCCGCGTCGATCACGTACATGCCGGCGCGCAGTTTCACGCGCGGGAATTCGCTCGGCTGCTTGGCGCCGGGCGGCATTTGCGCGCTGGCGGTCTGCATACCGAGTGCAAGCACGGCGAGCGCGGCGGGAAACACGGCGGCGCGCGCAAGGCGGCCGAGCGACGAGCGCAGGGAGAATCGCACAGCAGGGCTCCTATCGGGAAAACGAGACCCGCATGGTACGCGAAGCGCGCAAGCGGGCACAAAAAGAAAAAGGCAGATCGCCTTGCGGTGATCTGCCTTTCAACGCCGTAAGAACGGCAAGACTGCGTGTTCTTGACTGCGTTATTACAGCAAGCTTGCTTAGTTCGAAGCAGCTGCCGGTGCTGCTGCGTCGCTTGCTGCAGCCTTCTTCGCTGCCTTGTGGTGTGCCTTCTTGTGAGCGTGCTTCTTGGCAGCGTGCTTTGCCGGTGCCGAAGCAGCTTCAGCAGCAGCCGGAGCAGCTTCCGGAGCCGATGCTTGTGCGAAAGCAGCCGTTGCGAAGAGGCCAGCGACCAGAGCGGCGATCAGTTTGTTCATGTTGTGTTCCTCAGCTTTAGTTAATTAACCAAATGACCCGGCAATAGGAGTCATGTCGTCTAACGGTGCCATCCACCTTTCGGTTGACAGACGCTTCGAGAAATTTCTCTTTGCGCTGCGGGCGCCGAATCGTATTCGAAGAAAGCGTCGCTTTCGTGACGCAAACGCGCAAATACCCGTTCGGCTGCCAATGCCGGATAGCTAAGGGTGGCATCTGCGTGGTTTAACGCACGATCTTCGCAGGCGGTTGACGAAAAAGATGACGAAAAAAATCGAAAGTTACCGGCGCGGTCACGAACCGTGCGCGAAACCGTCCCACGGTGCCCGTGACGGCAGTGCGATTGTTTCGCCCGGTGCAATGCCCAGCGTGAATATGTCGAGTGCGCCGATGCCGACGCGCACGAGACGCAACGTCGGGAAGCCGATCGCGGCTGTCATCCGGCGTACCTGCCGGTTCTTGCCTTCAGTGATCGCGAGCTCGATCCAGGTGGTCGGGATCGCGGCGCGGTAGCGGATCGGCGGATTGCGCGGCCACAGTGCATCGGGCGGCTCGATGAATTCGGCGCGGCACGGGCGTGTCACGTAGTCGCCGAGATCGACGCCGCGCGCCAGCGCCTTCAGGTCGGCCGGCCCCGGTGCGCCGTCCACCTGCGCCCAGTATCGCTTGACGAGCTTGTGGCGGGGCTCCGCGATGCGCGCTTGCAATGCGCCGTCGTCGGTAAGCAGCAGCAGGCCCTCGCTGTCCGCATCGAGCCGGCCGGCCGGGTAGACGCCGGGCGTTTTTACCCAGTCGCCGAGCGACGGCCGCGTCTCGTGCGCGGAAAACTGGCAAATCGTGCCGAACGGCTTGTTGAGGGCGATCAGGGTCATGGCGAGGCGGCGTGCCCGGTGTGCCGCAAGGGGAAGCGGGGCGGGCGGTCTATGGCAAATGGCGGAATCTTAATGCATAATACGGAACGGCAAGTCCTCTGTCTTATATAAGACATAAGGGGAAGACTTGATACGCAGCGCCGCGCTTCGCGCCGCCGGCCCCGGTTGGGGCGCTAGAATAGCGGCTCGCTGTTGCCGTCGCGGGGTGGCAAGGCCGCCTCGCCGCGTGCGCAGTTTCGACCAGCATCACCTGCTCAGCCACGTCACTGGAGTCGATCATGCCGTATCAGCACATCAAGGTACCGGAGGGCGGTGACAAGATCACCGTCAACAAGGACTTTACGCTCAACGTTTCCGATCAGCCGATCATTCCCTATATCGAAGGCGACGGCACCGGCTTCGATATCACGCCGGTCATGATCAAGGTCGTCGACGCGGCGGTCGCGCACGCGTACAAGGGCAAGCGCAAGATCCACTGGATGGAGATCTTCGCGGGCGAGAAGGCGACGAAGGTGTACGGCCCGGACGTGTGGCTGCCGGACGAAACGCTGCAGGTGCTGAAGGAATACGTGGTGTCGATCAAGGGGCCGCTCACGACCCCGGTTGGCGGCGGGATCCGTTCGCTGAACGTCGCGCTGCGCCAGGAACTCGACCTGTACGTGTGCCTGCGCCCGGTCCAGTATTTCAAGGGCGTGCCGTCGCCGGTGCGCGAGCCGCAAAAGATCGACATGGTGATCTTCCGCGAGAACTCGGAAGACATCTACGCGGGCATCGAATGGGCCGCGGGGTCCGAGCAGGCGAAGAAGGTCATCAAGTTCCTGCAGGACGAGATGGGCGTGAAGAAGATCCGCTTCCCGGAAACCTCGGGGATCGGCGTGAAGCCCGTGTCGACCGAAGGCACCGAGCGCCTCGTGCGCAAGGCGATCCAGTACGCGATCGACAACGATCGCAAGTCGGTCACGCTGGTGCACAAGGGCAACATCATGAAGTTCACGGAAGGCCTGTTCCGTGACGCCGGCTATGCGCTCGCGCAGAAGGAGTTCGGCGGCGAACTGATCGATGGCGGCCCGTGGATGCGCGTGAAGAACCCGAAGACGGGCAACGAGATCGTCATCAAGGATTCGATCGCCGACGCGTTCCTGCAGCAGATCCTGCTGCGCCCGGCCGAATACGACGTGATCGCGACGCTGAACCTGAACGGCGACTACATCTCCGACGCACTGGCCGCGCAGGTCGGCGGCATCGGGATCGCGCCGGGCGCGAACCTGTCGGATTCGGTCGCGATGTTCGAGGCGACCCACGGCACGGCGCCGAAGTACGCGGGCAAGGATTACGTGAACCCCGGTTCGGAAATCCTGTCGGCGGAAATGATGCTGCGCCACCTCGGCTGGACGGAAGCAGCCGACACGATCATCGCCGCAATGGAGAAATCCATCCTGCAGAAGCGCGTCACGTACGACTTCGCGCGTCTGATGGAAGGCGCGACGCAGGTGTCGTGCTCCGGCTTCGGCGAAGTGCTGATCGAGAACATGTAAGACCCCTTCCGGGGTGGGCCGGCCGATGGCCGGCCGCCCCGGCGCTGACTGCCGGCGCCGGAGCGTTTCATGGATGGCAGGTTTGTTGGCAGGGCGGTCCGGCATACGGGCCGCGGCGTCGCGATGCGGCCCGCATGCCCTGCAAGGTAGAACATGACGGCCCTCGCAACACCACCGCCCGGCTGAGCCGGCGCGCCCCTTTCGCGGCCCACCCGGTCGCTACCCGCCGGTTACGCCGGCGCTCCCCAGTCCCACAATCACGTAGCAATGCTTTGACCACCATGTCCACTTCGCCCAAGATCATCTACACCCTCACCGACGAAGCGCCCGCGCTCGCGACCTATTCGCTGCTGCCGATCGTCAAGGCCTTCACGCGCTCGTCCGGCGTTGCCGTCGAAACGCGCGACATCTCGCTTGCCGGCCGTATCATCGCGGCGTTCGCCGACGTCCTGCCGCCGGAGCAGAAGGGTTCCGACGATCTGGCCGAACTGGGCCAGCTCACGCTGAAGCCTGAAGCGAACATCATCAAGCTGCCGAACATCAGCGCATCGGTGCCGCAGCTCAAGGCCGCGATCGCCGAACTGCAGGCGCAGGGCTACTCGCTGCCGGCGTATCCGGAAGATCCGTCGACCGACGAAGAGAAGGCCGTCAAGGCACGTTACGACAAGATCAAGGGCAGCGCGGTGAACCCGGTGCTGCGCGAAGGCAACTCCGACCGCCGCGCGCCGCTGTCGGTCAAGAACTACGCACGCAAGCACCCGCACAAGATGGGCGCATGGAAGTCGACGTCGAAGGCACACGTCGCGCACATGAGCGAAGGCGACTTCTACGGCAGCGAAAAGTCGGCGCTGATCGCCGATGCCGGCAGCGTGAAGATCGAACTCACGACGGCCGACGGCGTGAAGAAGGTGCTGAAGGAAAAGACGGCCGTGAAGGCCGGCGAAATCATCGACGCATCGGTGATGAGCCGCAAGGCGCTGCGCAGCTTCATCGAAGCGCAGATCGCCGACGCGAAGGCGCAGGACGTGCTGTTCTCGGTGCACCTGAAGGCGACCATGATGAAGGTCTCGGACCCGATCCTGTTCGGTCACTTCGTGTCGGTGTTCTACCGCGACGCGCTCGCGAAGCACGCGGACGTGCTGGCGCAGGCCGGCTTCAACCCGAACAACGGTATCGGCGACCTGTACGCACGCCTGAAGGAACTGCCGGCCGACACGCGCGAAGCGATCGAAGCCGACATCAAGGCCGAATACGCGCTGCGCCCGAGTCTCGCGATGGTCAACTCGGACAAGGGCATCACCAACCTGCACGTGCCGAGCGACGTGATCGTCGACGCATCGATGCCGGCGATGATCCGCGAGTCGGGCTGCATGTGGGGCCCGGACGGCGAACTGTACGACGCGAAGGCCGTGATTCCGGACCGTTGCTACGCGGGCGTCTACCAGGCCGTGATCGAAGACTGCAAGCAGCACGGCGCGTTCGATCCGGTTACGATGGGCAGCGTGCCGAACGTCGGCCTGATGGCGCAGGCGGCTGAAGAATACGGTTCGCACGACAAGACGTTCCTGATCCCGGCCGACGGCGTCGTGCGCGTTACCGACGAAGCAGGCAACGTGCTGCTCGAGCACGCGGTCGAGTCCGGCGACATCTGGCGCATGTGCCAGACGAAGGACGCCCCGGTGCAGGACTGGGTCAAGCTCGCGGTGAACCGCGCACGCGCGACCGGCGCGCCGGCCGTGTTCTGGCTCGATCCGGCGCGTGCGCACGACGCGCAGGTCATCGCGAAGGTCGAACGCTACCTGAAGGATCACGATACAAACGGCCTCGACATCCGCATCATGACGCCGGTCGACGCGACGCGTTTCTCGCTCGAGCGCATCCGCGCGGGCAAGGACACGATCTCGGTCACGGGTAACGTGCTGCGCGACTACCTGACCGACCTGTTCCCGATCATGGAACTCGGCACCAGCGCAAAGATGCTGTCGATCGTGCCGCTGATGGCCGGCGGCGGGATGTTCGAAACGGGAGCGGGCGGTTCGGCGCCGAAGCACGTGCAGCAGTTCGTCGAGGAAGGCTTCCTGCGCTGGGATTCGCTCGGCGAATTCCTCGCGCTCGCCGCGTCGCTCGAACACCTCGGCCACGCTTACCAGAACCCGAAGGCGCTCGTGCTCGCGAAGACGCTCGACCAGGCGACCGGCAAGTTCCTGGACGAGAACAAGTCGCCGGCACGCAAGGTCGGCGGTCTCGACAACCGCGGCAGCCATTTCTACCTGTGCCTGTACTGGGCGCAGGCGCTGGCCGAGCAGACCGAAGATGCGGCGCTGAAGGCGCAGTTCGAAGGCGTCGCCAAGTCGCTGTCCGACAGCGAAGCGCGCATTCTGGAAGAACTGTCGGCCGCGCAGGGCACGGCACAGGCGATCGGCGGCTACTACCGTCCGAACGTCGAACTGACGAGCCGGGCGATGCGCCCGAGCGCTACGCTGAACGGCATCGTCGACGCCGTCGCCTGACGCCGGCCGCGCAATCGCGCACGCCACGGCAACGGCGACAGCCGACACGGCGGGTCTCGCGGCCCGCCGCCCCGCCGAACATGAAAACGCCCCGGTCGCCCGGGGCGTTTTTCGTTGCGGGCGCGTCATTCAGACGTGCACGATTTCCCATTCGGCGATTTCGTGCGGCACTTCCAGCGTGGCCGTGTCCAGTTCGGACGGCTGTTCGCAGTCGCCGCGAGAGATGTGGTCGGCCGCCACTTCCGGGCACGAGAACGCGCCGAGCAGTGCGTTGCCGAACGTCGCTTCCCAGCCGCCGTTACCCGGCAGGATGTAGAACGACCCGAGCGCTGAACCAAAGCGAAATCCCTTCATTTCCGTTCTCCCTTTCTGATCACAAGCGATTCTGTTGTGCCGCCCGCCGGCTCATCCGGCTATGGCCCGACTGGCTGCTTGCGCCGGGTTCCGTATCGAACGTGGTGGCGAAGCGTCAGTGCATGGAACAAAGTCTACGTCCGCGACCGTATCCGATGGTGCGCGTAGAGCGCTTTCTCGAAACAAAAATTATTGTTTAAAAACAGTGTGTTATTTATTTGATTTTGTATTGCGGAACGATTTTTGGCATCGCGAAACGGCAAATTTGTGCCTCGCACCACGAATTTTTATAAGGCAGAGACTTGTTCCGCATCGTGAAAAATCGAGGGGATTCGCGAATCGATCGGATGCAGCGTGCAGATCACGGGGCGAGCAATGAGGGCTGACAGGCCCGGGTAAGCGAGCGGAAAGGCTGGCAGCGGTGGTTGCTGACGGGTTCGGCGCGCATCGATACGGCGCGTGCCAATAGTGGCGCGCGCGGGTGCTCGATGGTGTCGCGCACCCGCGCCCGATTCGTCCGACGAGCCTGCGTGCTGCGGCGTATCGCCGCTCGTCCGGTGTCGCGGCGTTTCGCTCGGGGGCTGCGGCTATGATGACGCGGGCATCAGGCTTCGCGTCGCGGCGGCCGCGCGACGCAGCACCAACAACGAATAACGAGGAACGATTGATGATACGGAGAACTTTCCTGTCGCACGCCATCGGCATCGCGGCCGCATCGCTGTTCACGCGCACCGCGTGGGCGCAGCATGCCGGTCACGCGGGCATGGCCGGCATGGCTCAGATGGACGACATGCCCGGGATGTCGGGGATGGAGGGTCGCACGCAGCACGGCAAGCCGGCGCCGGCCGCGCTCGCGGCGCCCGACGCGCTGCCGGCCGGCGCGCCGCTCGCATCGTTGCGCACGCTCGCGAACGAAAGCCGCGAAGCCGGCACGTTTCGCGCGACGCTGGTCGCTCAGCCGGTCGCGCGTCCGATGCTGCGCGGCGCGCGGCCGACGACGTTCTGGCAGTTCGGCACGGGCACGCAAGGGCCGGTCGTCGGCCCGCTGATCGACGTGCGCGAAGGCGACACCGTCGAAATCCGTTTCGTGAACAAACTGCCGCAGCCGTCGACCATCCACTGGCACGGGCTGCCTGTGCCGCCCGATCAGGACGGCAATCCGTCCGATCCCGTGGTGCCGGGCGCATCGCGCGTGTACCGCTTCACGCTGCCGAAGGGCAGCGCGGGCACGTACTGGTACCACCCGCATCCGCACATGATGACGGCCGAGCAGGTGTTCCGCGGGCTGGCCGGTCCGTTCATCGTGCGCGCTGCCGACGATCCGCTCTCAGGCTGGCCCGAGCGCAACCTGTTCGTGTCCGACCTGAAGCTCGCCCGTGACGGCACGATCCCGCCGAACGACATGATGGACTGGATGAACGGCCGCGAAGGCCAGTTCGCGCTGGTCAACGGCGCGCGCCGACCGCGGATCGACGTGGCCGGCGACGAGCGCTGGCGTGTGTGGAATGCCTGCAGTGCGCGTTATCTGCGTGTGGCATTCGACGACGGCCGCACGTTCGGGCATGCGGGCACCGACGGCGGGTTGTTCGATGCGCCGCGCCACGTCACGTCGCTGCTGCTCGCGCCCGGCGAGCGCGCGGAACTGCTGGTGCGCGCCGGCGACCGTGCGTCGCGCGCGGTGCTGCAGGCGGCCGAATACGACCGGCGCAAGATGGCGATGTCGCACGACGACGGCCACGGCAGCCTGCCGCCCGATCCGGCGCTGGCACTCGCCGACGTCACGTTCGCGCCGGCGGCCGCCCGTGCGCTGCCCGCGACGCTGCGCGCGGTGCCGGCACCGCGCGAGCCGGTCGCGCGCAAGACGGTCGAGTTCGGCGAAGAGATGGATATGGACGCGATGATGAACGGCCCGGCGCACGGCCGTCCGGCGGGCATGCGCTTCATGATCAACGGTGCGACCTACGCGCCGCATCGCGCGACGCTGACGAGCCGCCGCGGCGACATCGAGCGCTGGGACATCCGCAACGCGACCGACATGGACCACCCGTTCCATTTGCATGGCACGCAATTCCAGGTGATAGAGCGTGCATCGGATGGCGCTCGCACGAGCGAGCCGTTCCGCGCTTGGCGCGATACCGTGAACGTGCGTAGCGGCGAAACCGTGACGATACTCGTGTCGCAAGACATGCCCGGCGAGCGCATGTTCCACTGCCACATTCTCGAACACGAGGATCTCGGCATGATGGGCACGCTGAAGGTCGTGTAACGAAACGTCGAATTTGTTTCACGCGAATGACAGGCATTTGGTTTGCGCGTGCGACGAGACAATATGCGTTCAATTATCGGGATTGAACGAAAAGGCCGGCCAATCGAATTAACGAATGGCCGGCCTGAAAAAAAGAAACCCGGCGCAATGCCGGGTTTCTTCGTCCGATATCCGGTGCCTTTATGCGGCCTGGATGTTCGACGCTTGCTTGCCCTTCGGGCCTTGAACGACCTCGAAGCTCACCTTCTGGCCTTCCTTCAGGGTCTTGAAGCCCTGCATGTTGATGGCCGAGAAGTGCGCAAACAGATCCTCACCGCCCTCGTCGGGAGTGATGAAACCGAAGCCCTTCGCGTCGTTGAACCATTTAACGATACCAGTTGCCATTTCCTACTTCCCCTGTCACACAGTCGCTGCTACTTACCACGAGCACGCTCGAAAAGCTAAACGACCGGAAAATGCAGCCGTTCCCCCCTCACAAGCTCACCTTCGGCCTCTTTCATTTCACGAACTGGCGAATTGAAAAAAGTGCCAGCTTGATTGTTGGCGCTCTTTATTTGAGTGTCAAGAGGAATTTTTAGACGGTTAGAGGGACGTTGTAAAGAACCCATTTTCAGGGTTTTTCCGGCTTTGCTTTGCAGCATGCCGCCAAGCGCGCGGTCTTGAAAAGTCGCATAATCGGCTCATATACCAGGCTCGAGTGACACGCGATCGAGTCGTCCCGGCTTGTGGGATACTGGACGCGGATGCGACGGTCCGGTGCGGTCTCCCCCTGACGGTTCGTGTTCCGCGCCATGCGTGAAAGCCGGCACCGCAGCCGGCTTTCGTATGGCACGAAGACGATTGCGTGTCGTCGGGAACCAGGGAGGGCGCCGGCCGGTCGGTCGGGTAATGGCAGGATTGCGGGCCTGTCCGAGTTGTTTAGAATGGGTGTATGGCGATTATCCCGGACAAGCAGGACAGCACCGTCCTGGAACGCAAGCAGCAGAAGCTCAAGCCGCCTTCGATGTACAAGGTGGTGCTGCTGAACGACGACTTCACGCCGATGGAGTTCGTCGTGATGGTCGTACAGGAGTATTTCAAGAAGGATCGCGAGACGGCCACGCAGATCATGCTGAAGGTCCATCGTGAAGGGCGAGGGGTATGTGGGGTCTATACGCGGGACATCGCGTCGACCAAGGTTGAGCAAGTCGTTACCCATGCGCGGCAGGCCGGGCATCCGCTGCAGTGCGTGATGGAGGAAGCATGATTGCCCAGGAATTGGAAGTCAGCCTGCACATGGCGTTCATGGAAGCACGCCAGGCGCGCCATGAGTTCATTACGGTCGAGCATCTGCTGCTGGCCCTGCTGGATAATCCGACGGCGGCCGAGGTGTTGCGCGCGTGCGCGGCAAACATCGAGGACTTACGTCAGAACCTGCGCAATTTCATCCACGACAACACGCCGACCGTCCCGGGCACCGACGATGTCGATACCCAGCCGACGCTCGGATTCCAGCGCGTGATTCAGCGCGCGATCATGCACGTCCAGTCGACGTCGAACGGCAAGAAGGAAGTCACCGGCGCGAACGTGCTGGTGGCGATCTTCGGCGAGAAGGATTCGCACGCGGTCTATTACCTGCAGCAGCAGGGCGTGACGCGCCTGGACGTCGTGAACTTCATTTCGCACGGCATCGCGAAGACGAACGGCGGCGAAGCCGCGAAGTCGACCGATGCGAGCGCGGAAAGCGAAGACGCGAGTGCGCAGAAGGAAACCCCGCTTGCGCAGTTCACGCAGAACCTGAACCAGATGGCGAAGGACGGCCGCATCGATCCGCTGATCGGTCGCGAGCCCGAGGTTGAGCGCGTCGTGCAGGTGCTGTGCCGTCGCCGCAAGAACAATCCGCTGCTCGTCGGCGAAGCCGGCGTCGGCAAGACCGCGATCGCCGAAGGGCTCGCCTATCGCATCACGCGAGGCGAAGTGCCGGACATCCTCGCGAACGCGCAGGTGTATTCGCTCGACATGGGCGCGCTGCTCGCGGGCACCAAGTATCGCGGCGACTTCGAGCAGCGTCTGAAGACGGTGCTGAAGGAGCTGAAGGAGCGTCCGCACGCGATCCTGTTCATCGACGAGATCCATACGCTGATCGGCGCGGGCGCCGCATCGGGCGGCACGCTCGACGCGTCGAACCTGCTGAAGCCGGCGCTGTCGTCGGGCACGCTCAAGTGCATCGGCGCGACCACCTTCACCGAATATCGCGGCATCTTCGAGAAGGACGCGGCGCTGTCGCGGCGCTTCCAGAAGGTCGACGTGACGGAGCCGACCGTCGAGCAGACGGTTGCGATCCTGCGCGGGCTGAAGTCGCGCTTCGAGGAGCACCACGGCGTCAAGTATTCGTCGGGCGCACTGTCGGCCGCGGCCGAGCTGTCGGCACGCTTCATTACCGACCGTCACCTGCCGGACAAGGCGATCGACGTGATCGACGAAGCGGGCGCCGCGCAGCGCATCCTGCCGAAGTCGAAGCAGAAGAAGACGATCGGCAAGAGCGAGATCGAGGAAATCATCTCGAAGATCGCACGCGTGCCGGCGCAGAGCGTGTCGCAGGACGATCGCAGCAAGCTGCAGACGCTCGATCGCGACCTGAAGAGCGTCGTGTTTGGCCAGGATCCGGCGATCGACGCGCTTGCGGCATCGATCAAGATGGCGCGCGCGGGCCTCGGCAAGATGGACAAGCCGATCGGTGCGTTCCTGTTCTCCGGCCCGACGGGCGTCGGCAAAACCGAAGTGGCGCGCCAGCTCGCGTTCACGCTCGGCATCGAGCTGATCCGCTTCGACATGTCGGAATACATGGAGCGTCACGCGGTGAGCCGGCTGATCGGCGCGCCGCCGGGCTACGTCGGGTTCGACCAGGGCGGCCTGCTGACGGAAGCCGTCACGAAGAAGCCGCATTGCGTGCTGTTGCTCGACGAAATCGAGAAGGCGCATCCGGACATCTTCAACGTGCTGCTGCAGGTGATGGACCACGGCACGCTGACGGACAACAACGGCCGCAAGGCGGATTTCCGCAACGTCATCATCATCATGACGACGAACGCGGGCGCCGAGTCGATGCAGAAGGCGACGATCGGCTTCACGACGCGCCGCGAAACGGGCGACGAGATGACCGACATCAAGCGTCTGTTCACGCCGGAGTTCCGCAACCGCCTGGATTCGATCATCAGCTTCCGCTCGCTCGATGAGGAAATCATCATGCGCGTGGTCGACAAGTTCCTGATCCAGCTCGAGGAACAGCTGCACGAGAAGAAGGTCGACGCGCTCTTTACCGATGCGTTGCGCAAGCATCTCGCGAAGCACGGCTTCGACCCGCTGATGGGCGCGCGGCCGATGCAGCGGCTGATCCAGGACACGATCCGTCGCGCGCTGGCCGACGAGCTGCTGTTCGGCAAGCTCGTCAACGGCGGCCACGTGACGGTCGATGTCGACGAAAGCGACAAGGTGCAGTTGTCGTTCGACAAGCTGGCGAATCCGCCGCACAAGCCGAACGAAGAGACGGTCGAAGTCGAGTAAGCGATAATTCGTTGTTCATGCGAACGGCGCGGGAAGTTCTCCGCGCCGTTTCGTTTTATCTGGCGCCGGTGGCGCCGTGGTGGTGCAGGGGAGTGGTAACGCAGTGACACAACAACAACGGTCGTTCGACAACATCGTCGCGCGCGAACAGGGGTTGCGCCATGCGCTGACGTCCGGGCAGATGGCGATGATCGCGATCGGCGGAGCGATCGGCACGGGGCTGTTCCTCGGCAGCGGCTTCGCGATCGGGCTTGCCGGCCCGAGTGTGCTCGTTTCGTATGCGATCGGCGCGCTGATCGCGCTGCTGCTGATGGGCGCGCTCGCGGAAATGACGGTCGCGCATCCGACGGCCGGCTCGTTCGGCGCATATGCGGAGCACTACGTCGGCCCGCTCGCGGGCTTTCTCGTGCGCTATGCATACTGGTTCGCGGTCGTGTTCGCGATCGGCACCGAAATCAGTGCGATCGCCGTATTCATGAAGTACTGGTTTCCGGCCGTGCCCGGTTGGTACTGGGTGATCGGCTTCTCCGCGCTGCTGATCGCGGTGAACCTCGCGAGCGTCACGCTGTACGGTTCGGTCGAATATGCATTCTCGCTGCTGAAGATCGCGGCGATCGTCGTGTTCATCGTGCTAGGCGCATATCTCGTGTGGTCGGCGCCGGTGGCGTCGGGCATCGGTTTCGCGAACTACACCGCGCACGGCGGCTTCATGCCGAAAGGGCCGTGGGGAACGTGGGTCGCGGTGATCGTCGCGATCTTCAGCTACATGAGCATCGAGGCGGTCGCGATCGCGGCCGGCGAGGCGCGCGATCCGCAGCACGCGGTCACGCGCGCCTTCCGCTCGACGGTGTTCCGGCTCGTGCTGTTCTATCTGCTGACGCTGTCGCTGATGCTCGCGATCGTGCCGTGGACGCAGGCCGGCACCGACGAAAGCCCGTTCGTGAAGGTGATGGCCGCGACGCACGTGCCGTATGCGGCAGGGGTGATCAACTTCGTGCTGCTGATCGCGGCGCTGTCGGCGATGAACAGCCAGCTCTACGTGACGACGCGAATGATGTTCAGCCTGTCGCGCGCGCAGCTCGCGCCGGCGGTGTTCGGCCGGCTCGGCACGAACGGCGTGCCGCGTGCGGCGCTGTGGATCTCGACGAGCGGCGTCGCGGTCGCGGCGGTGCTCGTGGCGCTGTCGCCCGACACTGCGTTTACCGTGATGATGGCGATCGCGATGTTCGGCGCGCTGTTCACGTGGCTGATGATTTTCGTCACGCATCTGCGCTTTCGCGCGCAGTATCGCGGCCCGGCGCTCGCGTTCCGGATGTGGGGGCATCCGTTCGGCAGCCTGCTCGGCGCGGGGCTCGTCGCATCGATCCTGTTCACCACCGCGTTCACGCGCGAATTCCGGATGACGATGGTGGTCGGCGTCGTGTTCGTCGTGCTGTTGACGCTCGCATACGCGCTGCACTACCGGCACCGCCACGCGCGCTGATGCGTACACCTTCGACGCTGCAGACTGCGCGGCGAGGCAGCTAAGGTTCCGTTAAGCCGGCAGCCGCTACATTCGAATCTGTCCGCGATGCGCGCCGGCCTGTGCCGGCGCGCCGCTTTCCTGCCAAGGGGTTCGAATGAACAAACTTCCCGAAATCACGCTCGCGTTCTGGATCATGAAGATCTGCGCGACGACGCTCGGCGAAACCGGTGGCGACCTGCTGTCGATGACGCTGAACGTCGGCTACGCGGCGAGTTCGGTCCTGCTGTTCGGTTTCTTTCTCGTCGCGCTCGGCGCGCAACTCAGGGCGACCGGCTATCGCCCGGCGATCTACTGGGCCGTGATCGTCGCGACCAGCACGGCCGGCACGACGATGTCCGATTTCATGGACCGTACGCTCGGCTTCGGTTACGCGGCCGGATCGTCGATCCTCGTCGCGATCCTGCTGGCGATCTTCGCGGTGTGGCGCCTGAGCGGCGAATCGCTGTCGGTCGACCTGATCCGCACGCGCAAGGTCGAACTGCTGTACTGGATCGCGATCCTGTTCTCGAACACGCTCGGCACCGCGCTCGGCGATTTCCTTGCGGACAGCTCGGGCCTCGGCTTCGGCGGCGGCGCGCTGCTGATCGGCGGGCTGCTCGCGGCGATCATGCTCGCGCACTATGTCACGCGCATGTCCGGCGTGCTGCTGTTCTGGGCCGCGTTCGTGCTCACGCGTCCGTTCGGCGCGACGGTCGGCGACCTGCTGACGAAACCGGTCGCGAAGGGCGGACTCGCGCTCGGGACGGTCGGCTCGTCGGCGGTGCTGCTCGGCGTGCTGGTCGCGATGGTGATCTACGCGAGCATCGCGCAGGCGCGGCGACGCGAACTGGTACCCGCACGGATCGCGCAGACGGCAGACCGGTGAGGGCAAACGCAAAAGGGGCCGTGGCCCCTTTTTTATTGCGCCGCTCGTTCAGTGACGGCCGGTGCTGCCGAAACCGCCTTCGCCGCGATCGCTTTGGTCGAAGTCGTCGACGATGTTGAACTGCGCCTGCACGACCGGCACGATCACGAGCTGCGCGAGCCGTTCGAACGGGTTCAGCACGAATTCGGTCTGGCCGCGGTTCCACGTCGAGATCATCAACTGGCCCTGGTAGTCGGAATCGATCAGGCCGACGAGGTTGCCGAGCACGATTCCGTGCTTGTGACCGAGGCCCGAGCGCGGCAGGATCAGCGCCGCATAGCCGGGATCCGCGAGATGGATCGCGAGGCCGGTCGGCACCAGCGTCGTTTCGCCCGGCTTCAGCGTGACGGGCGCGTCGAGGCACGCACGCAGGTCGAGCCCTGCGCTGCCGGTGGTGGCGTACGCGGGCAGGTAGTCGCGCATGCGCGCGTCGAGAATCTTCAGGTCGAGTTTCATGCGGTCGTCGAATCGGTCGGGAAGGGCGCGGCGGCGTGTGCTGCCGCGCAAGGGATCAGATCAGGCGGTTGTCGGGCAGGCGCTTAGCGATTTCGGCCACGAGCGTGTGCGCGAGTTCGTCCTTCGGCGCACGCGGCAGGCGCGTGAGGCCACCCGCTTCGAACAGCACGACTTCGTTGTCGTCGCGGCCGAACGTCAGTGGGCCGAGGTTGCCGACCAGCAGCGGGACGTTCTTGCGCTTGCGCTTCTCGTCGCCGTGCACGTCGAGGTCGCCGCTTTCGGCCGCGAAGCCGACACAGAACGGCGGATCGGACAGTGCCGCGACCGACGCGAGGATGTCGGGGTTCTCGACGAACGTGAGCGCGGGCATCTTGCGGTCGGCCGTCTTCTTCATCTTGTGCTCGGCGGGCTTGGCGACGCGCCAGTCGGCGACCGCAGCCACCGCGATGAAGATGTCGGCATCGTTTACGGCATGCATGACGGCATCGTACATCTGCTGCGCGGTCTGCACGTCCTGGCGGTAGACGCCCCACGGCGTGTCGAGCGCGACCGGCCCGGCGACGAGGTGTACGTCGGCGCCGGCCTGTTGCGCGGCACGCGCGAGCGCGAAGCCCATCTTGCCGCTCGAGCGGTTGGTGAGGCCGCGTACCGGATCGAGCGGCTCGAACGTCGGGCCGGCGGTGATCAGCACGCGGCGGTGCGAGAGCACCTTCGGCGCGAAGTGCGCGACGATCGCTTCATAGATCGCTTCGGGCTCGAGCATGCGGCCGTCGCCGACTTCGCCGCATGCCTGCGCGCCCGAATCGGGGCCGAGCACCGACACGCCGTCAGCTCGCAACTGCGCGGCATTGCGTTGCGTGGCCGGGTTCTGCCACATCTGACGGTTCATCGCGGGTACGACGAGCAGCGGACAGTCTCGCGCGACGCACAGCGTCGACAGCAGGTCGTCAGCGAACCCGTGCGCGAGCTTCGCGAGGAAGTCGGTCGATGCGGGCGCGATCACGATCGCGTCGGCTTCGCGCGACAGGTCGATGTGCGCCATGTTGTTGTCGATGCGCGCGTCCCACTGGCTCGTGTACACGGGCCGGCCGGACAGCGCCTGCATCGTGACGGGCGTGATGAACTGGGTCGCGGCTTCCGTCATCGCGACCTGCACGGTCGCGCCTGCCTTCACGAGCAGCCGGGTGAGCTCGGCGATCTTGTAGCAGGCGATGCCGCCCGTCAGGCCGAGAACGAGGTGCTTTCCAGCGAGTTCTGCGTGTGCCAACTCAGGCCTCCAAGGATCAAACGGAACGGCCGGCGCGAAGCCGGCCGTCGACACGGAGTATGCGCGCTCAGCGCGTGCCGCGCACGCGACGCAACTCGTCGTAGATCAGCAGCACTGCGCCGACCGTGATCGCGGAGTCGGCGAGATTGAACGCCGGGAAGTGCCACGCACCGAGGTGGAAGTCGAGAAAGTCGATCACGTGGCCGTAGATGAGCCGGTCGATCACGTTGCCGAGTGCGCCGCCGAGGATCAACGCGAGCGACAGGCTGAACAGCCGCTGCTGGCCGTGGCGGCGCAGCAGGAAGCAGATCACGAGCGTCGCGCCGATGCCGAGCGCGGTGAACGCCCAGCGCTGCCAGCCGCTCGCGGTCGACAGGAAGCCGAACGCGGCGCCGCGGTTGTACACCAGCACGAGGTTGAAGAACGACGTCAGCACGTGCTGTGCGCCGTACGCGAACGTTTTCAGGATCGAGATCTTCGACAGCTGGTCGAACAGGATCACGATCAGCGAAATGCCGAGCCAGGGCGCGAGCGCGCCGCTGGCCGGTTTCGACACGGTTTTTGCCATGGTTTAAGCAGCGCTCCGGATTTCGCCGTTTTCAAACAGGTTCGAGAAGCAGCGGCCGCACAGCGTCGGATGGTCGGCGTGCGCGCCGACGTCTTCGCGGTAGTGCCAGCAGCGTTCGCATTTCTGGTACGTCGAAGCCGCCACGTCGACGCTTTCCTGCGCTTCGTCGTCGACCTTCACGACCGTCGCCGCCGACGTAATCAGCACGAACTTCAGGTCGTCGCCGAGGCTCGTGAGCGCGTCGTAGCGCGCGCCGCTCGCATGCACGGCCACTTCGGCCTGCAGCGACGAACCGATGCGGTTCGCGGTGCGTGCTTCCTCGAGCGCCTTCGTCACGTTGCCGCGCACGTCGCGCAGCAGCGCCCACTTCTCGATCAGCCCGGCCGAGCCGGCGACTTCCGGATACGCGTAGTACGTTTCCGTGAACACGGTGTCGCTCGCCGGCTGGAACACCTTCCACGCTTCTTCCGCGGTGAACGACAGGAACGGCGCGAGCACGCGCAGCAGGCCGTGCGTCAGGTGGTACAGCGCGGTCTGCGCGGAGCGGCGCGCACGCGAATCGGGCGCGCTCGTGTACAGGCGGTCCTTCAGCACGTCGAGGTAGAAGCCGCCGAGGTCTTCCGAGCAGTACGTCTGCAGCTTCGCGACGATCGGGTGGAATTCGTACTTCTCGTAGTGGCCGAGCAGTTCCGTCTGGAGTTGCGCGGAGAATGCGACCGCATAACGGTCGATCTCGAGCCATTCTTCCACCGGCACCGCGTGCTGCGCGAAGTCGAAGTCCGACAGGTTCGCGAGCAGGAAGCGCAGCGTGTTGCGGATGCGGCGATAGCCTTCCGTCACGCGCTTCAGGATTTCCTCGGAGATTGCGAGTTCGCCCGAGTAGTCGGTCGATGCGATCCACAGGCGGATGATTTCCGCGCCGAGACGGTTCGAGACCTCATGCGGGTCGATGCCGTTGCCGAGCGACTTGCTCATCTTGCGGCCTTCGCCGTCGACGGTGAAGCCGTGCGTGAGCAGACCCTTGTACGGCGCGCGGCCGTCGATCATCGATGCGGTCAGGAGCGACGAGTGGAACCAGCCGCGGTGCTGGTCGGAGCCTTCGAGGTACAGGTCGGCCGGGAACTGCAGCTGATCCTTGTGCGAGCCGCGCAGCACGTGCCAGTGCGTCGTGCCCGAGTCGAACCACACGTCGAGCGTGTCGCGGTTCTTCTCGTACAGGTTCGCGTCGTCGCCGATCAGCTCGCGCGGATCGAGCGACTGCCACGCCTCGATGCCCGACTGCTCGACGCGCTTGGCGATTTCCTCGAGCAACTCCAGCGTGCGCGGGTGCAGCTCGCCGGTTTCCTTGTGCACGAAGAACGCCATCGGCACGCCCCACTGGCGCTGGCGCGACAGCGTCCAGTCGGGACGGTTCGCGATCATGCTGAACAGGCGCTGCTTGCCCCACGACGGGTAGAACGCGGTCGCGTCGATACCTTCGAGCGCCGTTTCGCGCAGCGTCTTGCCGCCGTCGCGCGGCGTCACGTCCATGCCGGCGAACCACTGCGACGTCGCGCGGTAGATGATCGGCGTCTTGTGGCGCCAGCAGTGCATGTAGCTGTGCGTGTACTTCTCGCTGCGCAGCAGCGAGCCGGCCGCGTTCAGCGCCTCGACGATCTTCGGATTCGCGTCCCAGATCGACAGGCCGCCGAACAGCGGCAGCGATTCGATGTAGCGGCCGTCACCCATCACCGGGTTGATGAAGTCCGAATCGGTCATCCCGTGAGCCTTGCACGACATGAAGTCTTCGATACCGTAGGCGGGCGACGAGTGCACGACGCCGGTGCCGGTGTCGGTCGTCACGTAGTCGCCGAGGTAGACGGGCGCGGTGCGCTTGTAGCCGGGGTGGGCCGACGCGAGCGGGTGGTGGAAGCGCAGGTTCGCGAGCTTCACGCCCGGCGCGGTCGCGACGACGCGGCCGGTCAGCTTGAAGTCGGTCATGCACGCTTCGACGCGTTCTTCCGCGATGATCAGCAGCCCGCGCTCGGTGTCGACCAGCGCGTAGACGATTTCCGGATGGAGGTTCAGCGCCTGGTTGGCGGGAATCGTCCACGGCGTGGTGGTCCAGATCACGATGCCGCCCTCGGCGCGCGGCAGTGCCGGCAGGCCGAATGCGTGCGCGGTCTTTTCCGGTTCCGCGAACGCGAACATCACGTCGATCGTCGGGTCGGTGCGGTCCTTGTACTCGACTTCCGCCTCGGCGAGCGCCGAGCCGCAGTCGAAGCACCAGTTCACCGGCTTCAGTCCGCGATACACATAGCCCTTCTCGATGATCTTGCCGAGCGCGCGGATTTCTTCCGCCTCGTTGACGAAGTTCATCGTCTTGTACGGGTTCGCCCAGTCGCCGAGCACGCCGAGGCGCTTGAAGCCGACCTTCTGCTTTTCAATCTGCTCGGTCGCATACGCGCGCGCCTTGCTCATGACTTCGGCCGCCGGCAGCGACTTGCCGAACTGCTTCTCGATCTGGATCTCGATCGGCATCCCGTGGCAATCCCAGCCCGGCACGTAAGGCGCGTCGAAGCCGGCCATGTTGCGCGACTTGACGACGATGTCCTTCAGGATCTTGTTGACCGCGTGACCGAGGTGGATGTCGCCGTTCGCATACGGGGGGCCGTCGTGCAGGATGAACTTCGGCCGGCCCTTGCTGGCCGCGCGGATTTTCTCGTAGATGCCGCGCTCTTCCCACTCCTTGACCCACTGCGGCTCGCGCTTGGGCAGGTCGCCGCGCATCGGGAACGGCGTATCGAGCAGGTTGACCGGATACTTGGCCTGCGGTTTCGAATCGGCTTTCTTGTTGCTCATGATGGGATCGCTATCAAATCGGGGGACGCTCGTGCGTCGTGAATCGGGGATGCGCGCGGGTCGGCGGCGCGAGGAAGGCGGCGCGGGGCGCCGCCGGCCGGATCAGCTAATTCGGTCGGTCGCCGACGTCGAGAAGCCGGTTGCACTGCTGCCCGGCGCGCGGTCGCGCTCGATGAAGTACGCGCGCGCATTGGCGACGTCCAGCGCGATCGCGCGCGACAACGCCTCGAGATCGTCGAACTTCGCCTCGTCGCGCAGTTTCTTCAGGAACTCGACGCGGATCAGCTTGCCGTACGCGTCGCCGTGCCAGTCGAGCAGGTGGACTTCGAGCAGCACGCGGCCGGAATCGTCGACGGTCGGACGCAGCCCGAGGCTCGCGACGCCCGGCAGCGGGGTGGGGCCGAGGCCGTGCACCTGCACGACGAAGATGCCCGCGAGCGCCGGCCGCTTGTGCGCGATCGGCAGGTTCAGCGTCGGGAAGCCGAGGTCGCGGCCGAGCTTGAGCCCGTGCGCGACGTGGCCGCTGATCGCATAGCCGTGGCCGAGCGCCAGCGCGGCCGCGTCGAGATCGCCCGCGCCGAGCGCGGCCCGCACGCCCGAGCTGGAGATGCGCGTGCCGTCGCTGCCGGCGACCGTGCCCATCTGCTCGACCTCGAAGCCGTACTGCTCGCCGGCCGCCTTCAGCGTGTCGAAGGTGCCCGCGCGCTTCGCGCCGTAGCAGAAATCGTCGCCGACCATCATCCAGCGCGCGTGCAGCCCGCCGACCAGCGTGCGTTCGACGAACGTCTGCGGCGACTGGCTCGCGAACGTATGGTTGAAGTGTTCGACGACAACGCGGTCGACGCCGTGATCGCGCAGCGCCTCCAGCTTGTCGCGCAGCATCGCGATGCGCGGCGGCGCGCCGGCCGGATTGAAGAATTCGCGCGGGTGCGGCTCGAACGTCATCACGCACACGGGCAGGCCGCGCGCGTCCGCTGCTGCGCGCACGCGCGCGAGCAGGGCCTGGTGGCCGCGATGGACACCGTCGAAGTTGCCGATCGTCAGCGCGCAAGGCGCGCGGCTTTCGGCGTTGGGCAGGCCGCGGAAGACTTTCACGATAGCGGATGCAGCGTCGGGGAATGGGCGGTGGGATGCCGCAAAGCAAAAGATTATAAACGTTCGGGCGGCCCGGCGGCCGAGAAGGGGGGAAACGCGAGGGCGAATGGTAAAATTCGCGGATGAAAAAACTCGTGATCCTGATTTCCGGTCGCGGCAGCAACATGGAGGCCATCGTCCGCGCGTGCGCGCAGGAACGCTGGCCGGCCGAGATTGCCGCCGTGATCGCCAACCGGCCCGATGCGGCCGGCCTGGCTTTTGCCGCGTCGCACGGGGTGGCGGCCGCGGTGGTCGACCATCGGTCGTTCGACGGCCGCGACAGCTTCGATGCGGCGCTCGCCGCCGAAATCGACCGTTTCGCACCCGATCTCGTCGTACTCGCCGGCTTCATGCGTATCCTGACGCCCGATTTCGTCAGACGATACGAGGGCCGGCTGCTGAACATCCATCCGTCGCTGCTGCCGAGCTTCAAGGGCATCCACACGCACCAGCAGGCGCTGGATGCCGGCGTCGCGCTGCACGGCGCGAGCGTGCATTTCGTCATTCCCGAACTCGACAGCGGCGCGATCGTCGCGCAGGGCGCGGTGCCCGTGCGCACGGGCGACGACGCGGCCGCGCTCGCGCAGCGTGTGCTGACGGTCGAGCACGTGCTGTATCCGCGTGCGGTGCGCTGGTTCGTCGAGGGGCGCCTGCGCCTCGAGAACGGGCGGGCAGTCGTGGCGCCGGAAGAGGCGCGCTGGATTTTCGCGGATCAACCGCATACCGAAACGAGCGAGGGCGTATGAAGCTGCACGGATTCCTGATTGGCCAGACCGAGACCTTGCTGGCCGAGGTGCTGAAATTCGCCGGCCCGGCCGACGCGACGACGAGCCGGTTTTTCCGTGCGCACCCGAAGCTCGGCCACGCCGAGCGCGGCGTGATCGCCGAGGCGGTGTTCGCGGTACTGCGCCGCAAGATGGAGTTCTCGCACCTCGCCGAGAGCGGCACGGGCAGCCCCGCGCGGCGCCTCACGCTGCTCGGCCTGATGCAGACGCTCGGCCGCAACGCGCTGAAGCCGTTCGTATCCGACACCGAGGCCGCATGGCTCGAGCACGTGTCGAAGATCGATCCGGCGAGCCTGCCGGTGCGCGTGCGCACGAACCTGCCGGACTGGATCTACCAGGCGCTGTCGGCCCGCTTCGACGCCGAGGAACTCGGGCAACTCGCCGCCGCGCTGAATTACCCCGCGCCGCTCGACCTGCGCGCCAATGCGCAGAAGGCGACGCGCGATCAGGTGATCGACGCGCTGCGCGCGAACGGCATCGACGCCGGTGCGACGCCTTTCGCGCCATACGGCGTGCGGGTCGTCGGCAAGCCGGCGCTCACGCGCCTGAAGCTGTTCGAGGAAGGCCAGATCGAGGTGCAGGACGAAGGCAGTCAGCTGCTGTGCTCGCTCGTCGCGCCGCGTCGCGGCGAGATGGTCGTCGATTTCTGCGCGGGCGCCGGCGGCAAGACGCTCGCGCTCGGCGCGATGATGCGCTCGACCGGGCGCCTGTACGCGTTCGACGTGTCGGAAAAGCGCCTCACGAAGCTGAAGCCGCGCCTTGCGCGCAGCGGCCTGTCGAACGTGAATCCGGTGCTGATCGACAGCGAGCACGATGCGAAGATCAAGCGGCTCGCCGGCAAGATCGACCGCGTGCTGGTCGACGCGCCGTGCAGCGGCCTCGGCACGCTGCGCCGCAATCCCGACCTCAAGTGGCGCCAGACGCGCACGTCGATCGAAGAGCTCGCGCCGAAGCAGGCGTCGATCCTCGCGAGCGCGGCGCGTCTCGTGAAGAAGGGCGGCCGTCTCGTCTACGCGACCTGCAGCGTGCTCGACGCGGAGAACGAAGCCATCGTCGAGCAGTTCCTGGCCGACCATCCGGAGTTCGTGCTGGTCCCGGCGCAGAAGGTGCTGGCCGACCAGCGCATCGAAATCGAGACCGGCGACTACCTGTCGCTGTGGCCGCACCGCCACGCCACCGACGGCTTCTTCGCCGCGGTGCTGGAACGGCGCCCGCAGTAACGGCAGCGCGCACGGATGATGCAGAATCGTCTGCTGTCGCACCGGCTCGCGTCGGTCATCCGCGACTTCAACCAGCCGGTGATGATCTGGCAGGCGGCGATCCTGGTTGGCGCGCTGTGTTTCGCATGGGGGGCCGCGCGCTTCGTGCACGGGCGCATCGACGCGCGCCGGCGGGCTGCCGGCCGCGTGCCCGGCGCCGGCGCGCAGAGCCTGAAGCGTGCGCTGTTCCCGCTGTTCGGCGGGCTGTTCGTGCTGGCGGCCCAGCTTGCGTTCGACCCGTTCATGTCGACGTCGCTGCTGTCGCTCGCGCTCGTGCCGCTGTTCGGCATCGGGTTCATCTACGTGCTGTTCTTCTTCGCGCGGCGCGTGTTCGCGCGCGACGGCCACACGCATGCGTGGTTGTCGGTCGTCGAGAAGATCGTGTCGGTGATCGTGTGGGCGGCGATGGTGTTCACCGTGCTCGGGATCCAGTCCGATGTGATCGCATGGCTCGACAGCGTGCAGTTTCGCGTCGCCAATGCGCACCTCACGCTGCTGTCGGTGATTTCCGGCGCGCTTTGGGTGTGCGTGACGCTGATGGTCGCCATGTGGCTCGGCTCGGTGCTCGAGGAGCGCTTGGCGCGCTCGAGCACGCTGGATGCGAACCTGAAGGTCGTGCTGTCGCGGGTCGGCCGCGCGCTGCTGGTGTTCGCGGCGATCCTCATCGGGCTGTCGCTCGTCGGCATCGACGTGACGGTGCTCGGCGTGTTCGGCGGCGCGCTTGGCGTCGGCCTCGGTTTCGGGCTGCAGAAGATCGCGAGCAACTACGTATCGGGCTTCATCATCCTGCTCGACCGCTCGCTGCGGCTCGGCGACGCCATCAGCGTCGGCGGGCTGCAGGGCGTCGTCACGCAGATCCGCACGCGCTACACGGTCGTGCGCGGCCTCGACGGCAACGAGACGTTGATCCCGAACGAGAAGCTGATCACCGACGTCGTGCAGAACCAGTCGTCGTACCTGACGCGCGGTTACGCGAAGGTCGCCGTGCAGGTCGCCTATACGAGTGATGTCGAGCAGGCGCTGTCGGTGCTCGCGGAGGCCGCGAAGGGCGTGCCGCGCGTGCTCGCCGAGCCGGCGCCGGCGCCGTACCTGGTCAGCTTCGGCGCGGACGGGATCGACCTGGAGCTCGGTTTCTGGATCGAGGATGCGGCGAAGGGCACGTCGGGTGTGCGTTCGAGCGTGAACCGCAACATCTGGCGGTTGTTCGGCGAACATGGGATCTCGATTCCGTTCCCGCAGCGCGAAGTGCGCGTCGTCGGCCTCCCGGAGGGGGTTGCCGCGACCGGCGCGATGGCCGAGAGCGAGCCGGTGGCCGGCAGCGGCTCGGCCGACGGACAGGCATCGGCCGCTTAGGCGCGCCGCACCGGCGCGAACGGGCCGAATCGGGTCCGTCGGGCGGCCAGAACCGGAGCGCGGGGCCTTCCGGGTCCGTCGATGGACTGTCCGTGTTGCTTCATGACAAGAAAATATTCATTTTTTACAAAGACTTGGAACGGTTGAAGTAAAATTCCGGTCTACACGCGGTATGCTTTCATTTTTATGACGTCGGCCCGCGCCAGCGTCGCTCTCACCACAGGTAACTGCCTTGTTGAATTCCCTGCTCGATTTTCTTTCCCACGGGCTTCTGCGTTTTTCGTGGTGGCAGGTCGCGTTGTTCGCGCTCGCCGTCACGCACGTCACGATCATCGGCGTGACGGTCTACCTGCATCGCTGCCAGGCGCACCGCGCGCTGGAGCTGCACCCGATCGCGAGCCACTTCTTCCGCGTGTGGCTGTGGATGACGACCGGCATGCTGACGGGCCAGTGGGCCGCGATCCATCGCAAGCACCATGCGAAGTGCGAGACCGAGGAAGATCCGCACAGCCCGCAGACGCGCGGCATCTGGAAGGTGTTCCTCGAAGGCGCCGAGCTGTATCGCGCGGAAGCGAAGAACGAAGAAACGATGCGCAAGTTCAGCCACGGCACGCCGAACGACTGGATCGAGCGCAATCTGTACTCGAAGTACCCGATCCTCGGCGTGAGCCTGATGATGGTGATCGACGTCGCGCTGTTCGGCGTGCTCGGCCTGACCGTGTGGGCCGTGCAGATGGTCTGGATTCCGTTCTGGGCGGCGGGTGTCGTCAACGGTTTCGGCCACTTCTGGGGCTACCGCAACTTCAACTCGGCCGATGCCAGCACGAACTTGTTCCCGTGGGGCATCGTGATCGGCGGCGAAGAACTGCATAACAACCACCACACGTTCGCGACGTCGGCGAAGCTGTCGAACAAGTGGTACGAATTCGACATCGGCTGGATGTACATCCGCATCATGTCGGCATTCGGCCTCGCGAAAGTGAAGAAGGTCGCGCCTACGCCGCGCCTGAACAAGCCGAAGACGGTGCTCGACCAGGAAACGCTGCAGGCCGTGCTGTCGAACCGCTACGAAGTGATGGCGCGCTACGGCAAGGCCGTGAAGCGTGCCTACCGTCAGGAGCTCGCGCACCTGAAGGAGCTTGGTTCGAGCGAGAAGTACCAACTGATGCGCGGCGCGCGCAAGTGGTTCCACAAGGATGCCGACGGCCTTGACGAGCCGCAGAAGAAGCTGCTGCCGGAGATCTTCGCGAACAGCCAGAAGCTGCATACGTACTTCCAGCTGCGCCAGGATCTGGCCGCGATCTGGGATCGCTCGACCGCGTCGCGCGAACAGCTGCTCGCGCAATTGCAGGATTGGTGTCATCGCGCGGAACAAAGCGGTATCAAGTCGCTGCAGGAATTCGCGACACGCCTGCGTCGCTACGCCTGATTCGAAATCGATTAGAATCTCAGGACGTCACAAACCCCGCGTTGGCGGGGTTTTTTCTTTTGGGCGGCCGGTTTTTACAGGACGACCGGACGTGCCGGAATTCGTATGAGGATCGGGGCAGCGCCGACGTGGCTCCCCGGGGGCGAGCGCAGGATAGGGCCGAAGCAGGCGCCAAAGGGCTAACTCGGGTCGACCGCGAAGCATGGGACCGGAGTAAGCGCTAAAGGGCTAACTCGGGTCGACCGCGAAGCATGGGACCGGAGTAAGCGCTAAAGCGCTAACTCCGGTCGACAGGAGATATGGAGATGCAATCGACGATCAAATCCGTCGAGTATGACCGGCCGGTCTCGGCAGGGACCGTCTGTGGCGTCGGGCAAGCATGGGCCAAGGTGCCCGATGCACCGTCCGCGGAAGAGCGCGCCGCACTGAAGGCGCGCATCAAGGCGCTGCTCGTGCGTGAAAAAGCCGTGCTGGTCGCCCATTACTACGTCGATGCCGAATTACAGGAACTGGCCGACGAAACCGGCGGCTGTGTCGCCGATTCGCTCGAAATGGCCCGCTTCGGCCGCGATCACGATGCGCAGACGCTCGTCGTCGCCGGCGTGCGCTTCATGGGCGAAACCTCGAAGATCCTGAGCCCGGGCAAACGCGTGCTGATGCCCGATCTCGATGCGACCTGCTCGCTCGACCTCGGTTGCCCGGTCGACGAATTTTCCGCGTTCTGCGATGCGCATCCCGACCGCACCGTCGTCGTCTATGCGAACACCAGCGCCGCGGTGAAGGCGCGCGCCGACTGGATGGTCACGTCGTCGATCGGCCTCGAGATCGTCGCCGACCTGCATGCGCGCGGCGAGAAGATCATCTGGGCTCCCGACCGCCATCTCGGCAGCTACATCCAGAAGAAAACCGGCGCGGACATGCTGCTGTGGCAGGGTTCGTGCCTCGTGCACGACGAATTCAAGGGCATCGAGCTCGACCTGCTGCGCGCCGAATATCCGGATGCGAAGGTGCTGGTTCACCCCGAGTCGCCGGAAAACGTCGTCGCGCAGGCGGACGTCGTCGGCTCGACGACGCAACTGATCGACGCAGCCGTGAAGTTCGACGCGAAGCACTTCATCGTCGCGACCGATCTCGGCATCCTGCACAAGATGCAGCTCGCGGCGCCCGGCAAGACCTTCATCGCCGCGCCGACGGCCGGTAACAGCGCGACCTGCAAGAGCTGCGCGCATTGCCCGTGGATGGCGATGAACGGCCTCGCCAATCTCGCCGACGTGCTCGAGCGCGGTCACAACGAGATCTTCGTCGATCCCGCGATCGGCGAACGCGCGCGTCTGCCGATCGACCGGATGCTCGATTTCGCGGCCGCGCACAAGAAACGCGTGCAGGCGAGCGGCGATCTGCAGCGCGACCAGCAACTGTTTGCGAACGTGGGGGCGGCATGACGACAGCAGTCTCCCCGCTGTTCGACAGCGTTCGTGCGCAATACGGCGCGGCATTCGACGAAGCGATCGCGCGCAACGTCGCCGATGCGATCGCGGAAGACGTCGGCACTGGCGACCAGACCGGGCGGCTCGTGCCGGCCGGCGAGCGTCGCCGTGCGCGCATCATCGTGCGCGAAGAAGCAGTGTTGTGCGGCGTGCCGTGGTTCGAGGCCGTCATCGCACGGATCGATCCGTCGATCGTCGTGCAATGGCGCTATCGCGAAGGCGACCGGATGTCGCCGGATTCGACCGTCTGCGAACTCGAAGGGCTGGCGCGCGCACTGCTGACGGCCGAGCGCAACGGGCTGAACTTCCTGCAACTGCTGTCGGGCGTGGCGAGCGCGACGCGCCGTTACGTCGACCGTGTCGAAGGTACGCGCGCGAAGATTCTCGATACGCGCAAGACGCTGCCGGGCCTGCGGCTCGCGCAGAAGTACGCGGTGCGGGTCGGCGGCGGCGAGAACCAGCGTCTCGCGCTGTACGACGGCATTCTGATCAAGGAAAACCACATCGCGGCAGCGGGCGGCGTCGGCGAGGCACTCGACGCGGCGTTCGCACTCGAGTCGGGCGTGCCCGTGCAGGTCGAAGTCGAGACGCTCGCGCAGCTCGACACGGCGCTCGCACACGGTGCGCAGTCGGTGCTGATCGACAACTTCACGCTCGACATGATGCGCGAAGCGGTGCGCGTGGCGGCGGGCAAGGCCGTGCTCGAAGTATCGGGCGGCGTCAATTTCGATACGGTGCGCGCGTTCGCGGAGACGGGTGTCGACCGCATCTCTATCGGCGCGCTGACGAAGGACGTGCGCGCAACCGACTACTCGATGCGGATCGTCAACTGATCGCAAGTCGTGCCGCCTGACGAAAAAAGCCGCTGGCGCGAAACGCCAGCGGCTTTTTTTCCGGGTGCGGCAGCCGGAAGAAGGGTGTACCCGCTCAGCGTCGCGCGCGCGGCGTGAGCACGCTCGGCAGGGCCTTCGGCAGCGTATGCGGCCAGTCGCGGCTGTAGTGCAGCCCGCGGCTCTCGCGGCGCGAGTACGCGCTCTTCACGATCAGCGTCGCGACGTCGACGAGATTGCGCAGCTCGAGCAGGTCGCGCGTCACGCGGAAGTTCGCGTAGTACTCGTGGATTTCGTCGCGCAAAAGCGACAGTCGGTGCTTCGCGCGTTCGAGGCGCTTGTCGGTGCGCACGATGCCGACGTAGTTCCACATCAGGCGGCGCAGTTCGTCCCAGTTGTGTGCGACGACGACTTCCTCATCCGCATCCGACACGCGGCTTTCGTCCCAGGCGGGCAGCGTGGCCGGCGTGTCGGCATCGTAGCCGGCCGCCTCGATCGCTTCGGCCGCCGCGCGGCCGATCACGAGGCATTCGAGCAGCGAGTTGCTCGCGAGTCGGTTCGCGCCGTGCAGCCCCGTGTATGACGTCTCGCCGACCGCATACAGGCCCGCGAGATCGGTGCGCCCCGCGAGATCGGTGACGACGCCGCCGCACGTGTAGTGTGCGGCCGGCACCACGGGAATCGGCTGCTTCGCGATGTCGATGCCGAATTCGAGGCAGCGCGCGTGGATCGTCGGGAAATGTTCGCGCAGGAACGCTTCCGGCTGATGGCTGATGTCGAGATACACGCAGTCGATCCCGCGCTTCTTGATTTCGAAGTCGATCGCGCGCGCGACGATGTCGCGCGGCGCGAGTTCGGCGCGCGGATCGTGCGCCGGCATGAAGCGCGTGCCGTCGGGCAGCTTCAGCAGGCCGCCTTCGCCGCGCACGGCCTCCGAAATCAGGAACGACTTCGCGTACGGGTGGAACAGGCAGGTCGGGTGGAACTGGATGAATTCCATGTTCGACACGCGGCAACCCGCACGCCACGCCATGGCTATGCCGTCGCCAGTCGCGGTGTCGGGGTTGGTGGTGTACAGGTAGACCTTGCCTGCGCCGCCGGTCGCGAGCACCGTGTGCGGCGCCTCGATCGTGATCGTGCGGTCGTTGTCGACGTCGAGCGCATACAAGCCGTGACAGCGGCGCCCGGGCAGGCCGAGCCGGTCCGACGTGATCAGGTCGATCGCGTGGTGGTTTTCGAAGAAGGTGATGTTCGGATGCTGGCGCGCGCGCTCGGACAGCGTCGCGAGCACCGCATGGCCGGTTGCGTCGGCCGCGTGAATGATCCGGCGGTGACTGTGGCCGCCTTCGCGGGTCAGATGGAAGCCGAGCTCGGCCGCATCGTCCTTCGTGAACGGCACGCCCTGCGAGATCAGCCATTCGATCGCTTCGCGGCCGTGTTCGACGATATAGCGCGTCGCGCCTTCGTCGCAGAGTCCTCCACCGGCGACCAGCGTGTCGTCGACGTGGTTCTCGATGCTGTCCGCGGAGTCGAGGACGGCTGCGATGCCACCCTGCGCGTTATCGCTCGCGCCCTCCATCATCGAACGTTTCGCGATCAGCGCGACACGTCGCGTGCTGGCCAGGTTGAGTGCGACCGACAGCCCTGCCAGGCCGCTGCCGACGATCGCCACGTCGAATTTCATGCTGCATCTCCATCGTTACGCTTTAGATTTTGTGCGTTCCGTCGGCCGTGGCCGCGGAAAGGGGAGAGCATACCGCGTCGGGCTCATGCGTGCGCGCAAAACAAAAAGCCCCGCATGTGCGGGGCTTTTTGGTCGCCGTCAGGCTGGCAGAAACCGGAGATTACTTGATCTTGGTTTCTTTGTATTCCACATGCTTGCGGACGACGGGATCGAACTTCTTGATCGCCATCTTTTCCGGCATGTTGCGCTTGTTCTTCGTGGTCGTGTAGAAGTGACCCGTACCAGCGGTCGACTCGAGCTTGATCTTGTCGCGTGCGCCTTTTGCCATGATTGTGCTCCTTGGGCTTAGGCTTCGCCGCGTGCGCGCAGGTCAGCGAGCACGGAATCGATGCCGTTCTTGTCGATCAGACGCAGGCCGGCGTTGGAAACGCGCAGGCGCACCCAGCGGTTTTCGCTTTCAACCCAGAACCGGCGGTTTTGCAGGTTCGGGAGGAAGCGGCGCTTCGTCTTGTTGTTTGCGTGGGAAACGTTGTTGCCGCTCATCGGCGCTTTCCCAGTTACTTGGCATACGCGTGCCATGAGAGCACTCCTAATACGCTAAATTCGGGGTTCGATCGCCGATGAAGGTTCCATCGTACCGCCACGTGATCCATGGCTGCACTCAGAACGCCGAAGCCCTTACAGACAAGGCCCTTCGATGGCTAGAACTGGTTGGAAAAAAGACAGACGGCGATTCTAGCAGAAAAAGTTCAGAGAAATCAAACCCAATTTCGCATCGCCGTTGCGGCGGCCCCGGGGCGGGTCGCCGGGCCACAGTCTACAGCCAACCGGCGCGTGCGAACGAAAATGTATCGGCCGCGCCGACGACGACATGATCGAGCAGCTTCGCGTCGACGAGCTGGAGCGCTTCGTGCAGGGCGCGCGTGAGCCGGCGATCCTCCGCGCTCGGCTGCACTGCGCCGGACGGATGGTTGTGCGCGACGATCAGCGCGGCGGCATTCAGCGTCAGCGTGCGGCGTACGATCTCGCGCGGATAGACGGCCATCCGCGTCAGCGATCCGCGCGCGCTTTCTTCCACGTCGATGAGGCCGTGTCGGGCATCCAGGTACAGCGTGACGAATACTTCGTACGGACGTGTGCCGATCTTCAGTCGCAGATAGTCCTCGACCGCGCCGGGCGAATCGATCTGCACCCGCACGCGCGCCTTTTCGGCCAGCGCGCGCCGCGCGATTTCGGTCACGGCGATCAGCAGCGCCGAGCGCGCGGCGCCGATACCGGGGTGCGTGGCGAACACGTCGGGCTCCGCGTCGAGCATGTCGCGCAGCGAGTTGCCGAACCGCGCGAGCAGTGCGCTCGCGCTGTCGAACACGTTGAGGCCGCCGCCGCCGGTGCCGAGCAGCAACGCGATCAGCTCCGCGTCGGTCAGCGCGGCCGGCCCGCGTTCCAGCAGCCGCTCGCGCGGCAGATTCGGTTTCCAGTTGCGCGGGCGGCGCTTGCGCGGCCGGGCAGGGGCCGCGCGGCGGGCCGCAGCGGCCGGGGGATCGGCGGTATCGCGACATTCGGTCGCCGCGACGGCGAGGCGGGATGACAGCATGCTTGAACTCCATTGGCGGCGGGGCGTGCGCGCGACCTCGTCGCACTTTCAGCCTTGCGCGCTCAGGTGACTTACAATATTGGCTTTGCGCCGGGCCTTTCGGCCCATTTCGGGCGCCGACGAACACGAGTAATTCATGAGCCTCATCGATCTATCCGAAGTGAAGCCCGGTTCCCATGTCACGCTGCATTACCGGCTTGCACTGGCCGACGGCGCCGATATCGTCAACACGTTCTCCGACAAGCCCGCCACGCTGCTGCTCGGCGCGGGGCAACTGGCGCCGTCGCTGGAACAGATTCTGATCGGGCTCCGGGTCGGCGACCATTCGACTTTTCAGCTAACGCCCGAACAAGGGTTCGGTCCCCGCAATCCCGACATGCTCCAGCGCGTGACGCTGTCGACGCTGCGCGAGAACGGGATGGTCGGCGACGATTTCACGCCCGGCGAGCTGATCGAGTTCAACGCGCCGGACGGCGGTCGCTATGCAGGTGTGCTGAAGGAAGTCAGCGAAACCTCGGCGCTGTTCGACTTCAATCATCCGCTCGCGGGCCAGGCGCTCACGTTCGAAGTGAAAATCATCGGAATCCTGTAATCATGAGCACCACCGATACGCTGTCCGGACAGACCGTCGCCGCCGACGCCGAAATCCTGCTGGCCCAACCGCGCGGTTTCTGCGCGGGGGTGGACCGAGCGATCGAGATCGTCGAGCGCGCGATCGCGATGCACGGTGCCCCGATCTACGTCCGTCACGAGATCGTCCACAACAAGTACGTGGTCGAGGATCTGAAGAAGAAGGGCGCCATCTTCGTCGAGGAACTCGAGGAAGTGCCGGCCGGCAACACCGTGATCTTCAGTGCGCACGGCGTGTCGAAGGCCGTACGCGACGAGGCCGACGTGCGCGGGCTGCGCATTTACGATGCAACCTGCCCGCTCGTCACGAAGGTGCACGTCGAAGTGGCGAAGATGCGCCAGGACGGCGTCGATATCGTGATGATCGGACACAAGGGGCACCCGGAAGTCGAGGGCACGATGGGGCAGGTCGAACGCGGCATGCATCTGGTCGAAAGCGTCGAGGACGTGCAGAAACTGCAGCTCGCCGACCCGGAACGCATCGCACTCGTCACGCAGACGACGCTGTCCGTCGACGATGCGGCGGAGATCATCGGCGCGCTGAAGGCGAAGTATCCGAAGATCCGCGAGCCGAAGAAGCAGGACATCTGCTATGCCACCCAGAACCGTCAGGACGCGGTGAAGTTCATGGCGCCGCAGTGCGACGTCGTGATCGTCGTCGGCAGCCCGAACAGCTCGAATTCGAGCCGCCTGCGCGAAGTGGCCGAAAAGCGCGGCGTGGCGGCATACATGGTCGACGCACCCGACCAGATCGATCCGGCATGGGTTGTCGGCAAGCGCCGCATCGGCGTGACGGCCGGCGCATCGGCGCCCGAAGTGCTCGCCCAGGCCGTGATCGCGCGACTGCGCGAACTCGGCGTGCGCAATGTCCGCGCACTCGACGGGATCGAGGAAAACGTGTCGTTTCCGCTGCCCCGCGGGTTGAACCTGCCGCCTGCCGCCTGATTGCCGCATCGCACCCGAGATACACCCGAAGCGCGCCTCACGGCGCGCTTTTTTTTGCACCGCATAATTCACATCGCAACCATTATTCACATTAATAGTGCAACCCGGTTGCTATGGCGCCGCTTAACCGTCTCTCAAAATTGGTTGCAATGCAGGAAAACCCCATCGAATCAGGATTATTGGCGTCCTATAAATGGAGTTACAATGCGCCCGTTTTCAAGCCGGAATGGCTTTGAAATCGGGTTTTGGCAAGGCGCGGGAGACCTACTCGATGCATGTGAAGTTGGCTTACGCCATGTCCGTCGCCGCACCGGTTGCAATGCTTGCCGGTTGCAGCAAAAAGAGCGACGACGGGGCGGGCAGGGAGGCTGCGGCACTCGCAGAACCGGCGGCCAGCGACGTGCGCGCTGCCACGACCGCTGGTGCGGTGCCGTTGGCGTGCCGCATTGCGCAATCGGACAGGAACAAGGATAACGGGGCACGTTTGGCGATCGAGGAATTCAACGCGCAAGGCCCGAAGTTCGGCATGCAGGCAGCCCGGCACGCAGTACCCGCCGACGCCGCGGCCAACCGGGCAACGGGCACGCGAGTGGCCCGACAACGCGCTGCCGGCCGCGATGCGGCCGCAGCGGGGCGCGTCGATCGACGGACGCCCTGGTTTCGGGGCAACGCAGGCAACGTGCAGATGTCGCTGATCCCCTTTCATTTCGATTCGACGAAACAGCATGTCGCCGCGCCCCGTCGCGTTGCGGCAGGCGCGCTGTTTCATTCGACGGATTCCGACGGACTCCTGACGAAAGTCGGGTGTCGTCTTCGCGATGCCGGTGACGGCGTCGCGCGGGCGGCGGACGGCGCGCTTGCGAAGCAGGCGACGGCGTCCGGCATCGGAGCGCAAACCCTTGGCGGCAATGGCATGTGCGCCGCCAAGGTGGTCGAGCCCGCGCACGACGCGGCGCAGAACCTGATCTGTCCGGTTGCGGGTTTCATCGCGGCCCGGACGGAAAAAGGCACGGACTTCGGGAAACCGGACGACGGCTGTTTCGGCACGCAGCTCTACGACTTCAAGGAGGCCAAGTACACCGTCCTCGATGTCGTGACGATTTAGCGACGGGACTCATGATGGCACCGGAACAGTGCGGTGCCGTTTTTGTATCCGCTCCGGCGGCAGGTCCGGCTGTACAGGCCGGGCGGCGCGCGCCGGGACGATCCACCCTTACCGGTATCGACTAGTACCCGCAGTGTCGCCGAGAAGGCGCGATTCCTCGCTTACCCGCGGGGCGCAACGTCCTCCGGCAGCACGGGCCAAGGAGCTTTAAATGGATATCTTCGTCCAGCAGGTTCTCAACGGGCTGGTGCTCGGCAGTGTCTACGCCATCATCGCGTTGGGCTACACGATGGTGTACGGCATTCTCGGCATCATCAACTTCGCGCACGGCGACGTGCTGATGATCGGTGCGATGGTCGCGCTCTCCGCGATCACCGTGCTGCAGAACCACTTCCCCGCACTCGGCAACGTCGCGACGCTGACGATCGGTCTTGGCATCGCCGCGGTCGTCTGTGCATTCGTCGGCTTCGCGATCGAGCGGGTCGCATACCGGCCGCTGCGCCGCGCGCCGCGCCTCGCACCGCTGATCACCGCGATCGGCGTGTCGATCCTGCTGCAGACGGCTGCGATGATCATCTGGTCGCGCAACCCGCTGCCGTTCCCGCAACTGCTGCCGACCGATCCGATCAACGTGATCAAGGCCACCGACACGACGCCGGGCGCCGTGATCTCGGTGACCGAAATCGTGATCATCGCGGTGGCGTTCATCGTGATGGCAGGCCTCCTGCTGCTCGTGCACAAGACCAAGCTCGGTCGTGCGATGCGTGCGATCGCGGAAAGCCCGAACACCGCGAGCCTGATGGGCGTGAACCCGAATTTCGTGATTTCGGCGACGTTCATGATCGGCTCCGCGCTCGCCGCGCTGGCCGGCGTGATGATCGCGTCCGAATACGGCAACGTGCACTTCTACATGGGCTTCATCCCCGGCATGAAGGCGTTCACGGCCGCGGTGCTCGGC
This sequence comes from Burkholderia sp. Bp9016, assembly GCF_003857765.1. NCBI lineage: Bacteria > Pseudomonadati > Pseudomonadota > Betaproteobacteria > Burkholderiales > Burkholderiaceae > Burkholderia > Burkholderia sp. Bp9016. Next base: position 102,863 of record NZ_QTPY01000008.1, on the reverse strand, counting down.
GGGATCGGCAACCTTGGCGGCGCTATGGTCGGCGGCGTGCTGCTCGGCCTGATCGAGCAGCTCGGCGCGGGCTACATCGGCAACCTCACGGGCGGCGTATTCGGCAGTAACTACCAGGACGTGTTTGCATTCATCGTGCTGATCATCGTGCTGGTGTTCCGTCCGTCGGGCCTGCTGGGCGAACGTGTCGCGGATCGCGCGTAACGGAAGGGGAGCAAACAACATGACATCCATTCAACCGATCGAATCGTCGACGTCGCTCGTCGAACAGCGCAACACGGCCAAGACCGTCACCATCGGCATCCTGACCGCGGCCCTCGTGATCGCGGCACCGATCGTGATCGGCTCGGCCGGCGGCAACTACTGGGTCCGCGTGCTCGACTTCGCGATGCTGTACGTGATGCTTGCGCTGGGCCTGAACGTGGTGGTCGGCTTCGCCGGCCTGCTCGACCTGGGCTACATCGCGTTCTACGCGGTAGGCGCTTACACGGCGGCATTGCTGAGCTCGCCGCACCTGACCACGCAGTTCGAGTGGATCGCGGCGCTGGCGCCGAACGGATTGCACCTTCCGTTCTTCATCATCGTGCCGATCGCGATGGCGCTCGCGGCGACCTTCGGGATACTGCTCGGCGCGCCAACGTTGCGCCTGCGCGGCGACTACCTGGCGATCGTTACGCTCGGCTTCGGTGAAATCGTCCGGATCTTCATGAACAACCTCGACCGTCCGGTGAACATCACCAACGGCCCGAAGGGGATCACGGGCATCGATCCGGTGCACGTCGGCGGCTTCAGCCTCGCGCAGACGCATACGCTGTTCGGCTTCCAGCTGCCGTCGGTCTACCTGTACTACTACCTGTTCGTGCTGTGCTCGCTGCTGGTGATCTGGGTCTGTACGCGTCTGCAGCACTCGCGTATCGGCCGTGCCTGGGCGGCGATCCGCGAAGACGAAATCGCCGCGAAGGCGATGGGCATCAACACCCGTAACGTGAAGCTGCTCGCGTTCGCGATGGGCGCGTCGTTCGGCGGCCTGTCGGGCGCGATGTTCGGCGCGTTCCAGGGCTTCGTGTCGCCCGAGTCGTTCACGTTCTGGGAATCGATCGTCGTGCTGGCCTGCGTCGTGCTCGGCGGCATGGGGCACATCCCGGGCGTGATCCTCGGTGCGGTGCTGCTCGCGATCTTCCCGGAATTCCTGCGCTCGACGATGAGCCCGCTGCAGCACGCGCTGTTCGGTCACGACATCGTCGATACCGAAGTGATCCGTCAGGCGCTGTACGGCCTCGCGATGGTGGTCATCATGCTGTACCGCTCCGAAGGCCTGTGGCCCGCGCCTAAGCATGAGGACAAGATCGCGAAACTGGCGAAGCGCAACAGCAAGAAGCCGGTGCGCGCTTAACCAACGGACAAGGGGATATACACATGAGCGACAAGCAAATCCGACTGTCCGTGCAGGGCGTGAACAAGCGCTTCGGCGGGCTGCAGGCACTGTCCGACGTCGGCCTGCAGATCAAGGAAGGCGAGATCTACGGCCTGATCGGCCCGAACGGCGCCGGCAAGACCACGTTCTTCAACGTGATCACGGGTCTCTACACGCCGGACTCCGGCGACTTCAAGCTGGATGGCACGAACTACACGCCGACGGCCGTGCACCAGGTGGCCAAGGCGGGCATCGCGCGCACGTTCCAGAACATTCGCCTGTTCGGCGGGATGACGGCCCTCGAGAACGTGATGGTGGGCCGCCACGTACGCACCAAGCACGGGCTGCTCGGCGCGGTGTTCCAGACGCCGGCCGAACGCCAGGAAGAGCGCGAGATCAAGGAGCGTGCGATCGAACTGCTCGAGTACGTCGGCGTGCTGCAGTACGCCGACTATACGTCGCGCAACCTGTCGTACGGCCACCAGCGTCGTCTCGAAATCGCGCGGGCACTGGCCACCGACCCGAAGCTGCTCGCACTCGACGAACCGGCGGCCGGGATGAACGCGACCGAGAAGGTCGAACTCACGCGCCTGCTCGACAAGATCCGTTCGGACGGCCGCACGATTCTCCTGATCGAGCACGACGTGAAGCTCGTGATGGGGCTGTGCAACCGGATGACGGTGCTCGATTACGGCAAGGTGATCGCCGAGGGTCTGCCGCAGGACGTGCAGAAGAATCCGAAGGTGATTGAGGCATATCTCGGCGCAGGGGTGCACTGATGGCAGCGGCAATGTTGAAAATCAAGGGCTTGCAGGTCAACTACGGCGGCATCCAGGCCGTCAAGGGCGTTGACATGGAAGTCCGTCAGGGCGAGCTCGTGACGCTGATCGGCGCGAACGGTGCAGGCAAGACCACGACGATGAAGGCGATCACGGGTCTCAAGGCTTATTCGGCGGGCGACATCGAGTACGACGGCAAGTCGATCAAGGGCGTGCCGTCGCACGAGCTTCTGAAGCGCGGCCTCGCGATGGTGCCCGAAGGCCGCGGGATCTTCGCGCGGATGTCGATCATCGAGAACATGCAGATGGGTGCGTATCTGCGCAACGACAACGAGCAGATCAAGAAGGACGTCGACCGGATGTTCGGCTTCTTCCCGCGTCTGAAGGAGCGCGCGACGCAGCTCGCGGGCACGCTGTCGGGCGGCGAGCAGCAGATGCTGGCGATGTCGCGCGCGATCCTCTCCAAGCCGAAGCTGCTGCTGCTCGACGAGCCGTCGATGGGCCTGTCGCCGATCATGGTCGAGAAGATCTTCGAAGTGGTGCGCGAGATCTCGAAGGAGGGCATCACGGTGCTGCTGGTCGAGCAGAACGCACGCCTCGCGCTGCAGGCTGCCGACCGCGGCTACGTGATGGACTCTGGCACGGTCACGATGGAAGGCGACGCGAAGCAGATGCTCGACGATCCGAAGGTGCGGGCCGCGTATCTGGGTGAATGAGCGAGTGAACGAGCGGGCCCGGCGGCGCGCGACGGCGGATGCCGGGCGCGTCGCACAAGAGCTTTCGAAAAGCTGTCACGGGATGCCGTGACAGCTTTTTTTTCGTGCCGGGCGATTCGGGCCGAACTTGTGCGTGCGTGCGGGACTCCATTCGACTGTCGTGCCGCGCCCGCGGCGCGGGAACGATCGGGCGGCCGTCCGCGGCAGGTCGCCTGCAAACCGACACACGGGCCGTGTAGCATCGAGGTCCCACCGGGACACGGAGAGCACGCATGAGTCTGGACTACGGTTTCGTGAAGGCGAAGGTGACATCGGTGGCGAAGCTGAAGGGCTCGCCGCACGGCAGCGAGATCCAGTATCACATCCACCTGACGCTGGCGTTACCGGGCGGCAACTGGGACGTCGCGATCAACGTCGGCACCAGCGACGCGGACGACTTGCTGAACTACAAGCTCGTTTACGATTTCCATCATCCGGTCACCGCGACGCTCGCGGCCGCGCCCGAAGGCTATACGGATCTCACCGGGCAGGCCGCGCTGCCGGCGCTCGACTATCTGCGTAGCGACATCCTGAACGAGACGGGCGCGTGGCGCGCCAGCGCGGTGATGGACGGCACCGAGAATCCGGAGCCGATCCCGTCGCTGCTGCGGCTCGTCAATGCCGCGCAGTCGCAGGGGCTCGATGTCGTCGTGTTCGGCCGCACGTATTCGGAAGGCAACGGCATTCACGACACGCACATGAACCAGGGTTCGACGGGCTCGAACTACCTGCATCGCGCGGGTGACGACCACAACGATCACAACGACGTGTGGCAGGACGGCGCACTGATCGTGCGCGTGAGCGATACGCAGTGGGCCGCGTATTTCGCGGCGTTCGAGCAGCAGGCCGTGCCGACCGACGCGCTCGGCAATCCGTTGCCGGGCGCGGGGCCGATCACGCGCTGACGAGGGTGGCTGCCGGCCGTCAGGCGGCCGGCAGCGTCTTGCCGAACGAGATGCGTTCCTCGACGCGATAGCCGAGCGCCGCATAGAAACGGCACGCATCGTCGTTGCCGGGCAGTACCTGCAGATTGATCTTCAGGCAGCCGCGCGCGGCGAGCGCACTTTCCGCATGCGCGATCAGCGCGCGGCCGATGCCGAGCCGACGTGCATCGTTCGATACGCCGAACGAGTAGAGCCAGCCGCGATGTCCGTCAAAACCCGCCATCAGCGTGCCGACGACCCGCGCGCCGCAGGTCGCGACGAAGAACAGCTCCGGCTGTGTCGCGAGCTTCAGCTCGATCGATCGCAGCGGATCGCGGTGCGGCGGCGCGCCGGTTTCATCGTACTGCGGGAACGCGTCACGCCAGACCGTGAGCACGGCATCGGTGTCGGCACGTTCGAACGGGCGGATAGCGACAGCATCGGCGGCGGCATCCATCGCGGCGGTCTCCTTACAGCGTGTCGAGGATCGACCGCAGCATCGCCATCATCTGGTCGATCTCTTCGGTCGTGACGTTCAGTGCAGGCATGAAGCGCAGCAGGTTCGGGCGCGCCGCGTTGAGCAGCAGGCCGTCGGGCTGCATCTCGCGAGCCTTCTCGACGATCTGCGGGCCGATGTCCTTGCCGAGCAGCAGCGCGCGCAGCAGGCCTTCACCGCGTTCGCCTTCGAAGCCGCGCTCTTCCGACAGTTCGAGCAGCTTGCGCTTGAGATACTCGCCGCGGGCGCGCACGCCTTCGAGGAAGCCGGGTGCGACGAGTTGCGAGATCACCGAGTAGCCGGCCGCCGTCATCAGCGGGTTGCCGTTGTACGTGCCGCCCTGGTCGCCGGCCTCGAACACCGCGACGTCGGCCTTCGACAACAGCGCCGCGAGCGGCACGCCGCTGCCGATGCCCTTGCCGAGCGTCATGATGTCCGGCTCGATGTCGGACAGTTCGTACGCGAACAGCGTGCCCGCGCGGCCGCAGCCGCTTTGCACTTCGTCGACGATCAGCAGCAGGTTGTGCTGCTTCGTCAGCGCGCGCAACTCGCGCATGAATTCGCGCGTCGCCGGAATCACGCCGCCTTCGCCCTGGATCGGCTCGAGCATCACGGCGACGGTCTTGTCGGTGATCAGCTTCTCGACCGAATTGATGTTGTTCAGTTCGGCCTTCGGGAAGCCCGGCACCTGCGGTGCGTAGATCGTGTCCCAGCCCGGCTTGCCGCTGGCCGACATGGTCGCGAGCGTGCGGCCGTGGAAGCTGTGGTCGAAGGTGATGATTTCGTACGCACCGTTGCGGAACTTGCGGCCCCACTTGCGCGCGAGCTTGATCGCGCCTTCGTTCGCTTCGGCGCCGCTGTTCGTGAAGAACACCTTGTCGAACACGCTGTGCTGCGTGAGCAGCCCCGCGAGCTTCGCCATCGGCTCGTTGTAGAACGCCGGCGACGGGTTCAGCAGCGTTTCCGCCTGCTTCTTCAGCGCTTCGACCACGCCGTCGTTGCAGTGGCCGAGACTGTTGACGGCCCAGCCCTGAATGAAGTCCAGATATCGCTTGCCCGTTTGATCGTAGAGCCACGAACCCTTGCCGTGCGTAAACACGATGTCGGGGCGGTTCGTGATGTACATCAGCGAGTCGATCGGGTAATCGTTCAGGGGCATGGCAGCAGACTCCAGCGGACGTTGAAAGGGAAACGGGCAATAAAAAAGCCACGGAATGCCGTGGCTGGTGGATCGAACAGCTGGTGCGTAACCGGTGAAGCGGGGAAAGGTTACGCGCGAGTCCGTGACGAGCCGGCGGCATCCGGGCGGAGCGGCGAGCGGCGACGTCGGAGAGCGGACAGGAAGCGGTTCATGTGCGCAAGCATAAGGCATCCCGCGCCCCACTGTAAACCGCCGCGATGCCACGGATGTGACACGGCGGCGCGCAGCGGGGGCGCGGGCGCCCGGTACTCAGACCGGATGTGCGAGATCGGCGGCGCTCGTGAACGAGTCCGCGTAGAACTCGTCGGCCGGCAGCGCGTGGTGCTGCGTGAAGTCGCGCTGCGCGGATTCGACCATCACCGGCGCGCCGCATGCGTACACCTGGTGGCCCGACAGATCGGGCAGGTCCTCGATCACCGCGCGATGGACGAAGCCGGTGCGGCCGGTCCACTGGTCGGCGTCTTCCGGTTCGGACAGCACCGGCACGTACTTGAAGTTCGGGATCTCGCGCGCCCACTGCTCGGCGAGCTCGCCGAGGTAGATGTCCTTCTTGCGGCGTGCGCCCCAGTAGAGTGTCATCGGGCGCGTGATGCCCGAATGCCTGACGTGCTCGATGATCGCCTTGATCGGCGCGAAGCCCGTGCCCGAAGCAAGCAGCACGATCGGCTTGTCGGAATCCTCGCGCAGGAAGAACGTGCCGAGCGGGCCTTCGAAGCGCAGGATGTCGCGTTCCTTCATCGCGCCGAACACGTGATCGGTGAACTTGCCGCCCGGCATGTGGCGGATGTGCAGCTCGATCGGGCCTTCCTCGTGCGGCGCGTTCGCCATCGAGTAGCTGCGGCGCGAACCGTCCTTCAGGATGAACTCGACGTACTGGCCCGCGAGGTACTGCAGGCGTTCGTTGGCGGGCAGTTGCAGCTTCACGATCATCACGTCGTCGGCGCGGCGCTCGAGCGCCGCGATCCGGCACGGCAGCTTCTTCACTTGCACGCCGTCGACGCCGGCGATTTCACGTACGTCGATCTCGAGGTCGCACTGCGCCTTCGAGCAGCACAGCAGTGCAAGACCGCGCGTGCGTTCGTCGTTGGACAGTGCCGACGCGGCGTGCGGACCCTGTTCGATCTGGCCCGACACGATCTGGCCCTTACAGGAGCCGCACGCGCCGTTCTTGCACCCGTACGGCAGATGGACGTTCTGGCGCAGCGCTGCCGCCAGCACGGTTTCGTCCGACTCGACCTGGAACTGCCGGCCGCTTTGCTTGAGAGTAACGTTGAATGCCATAGAACCAAATAGAACAAAATGTGGGGACCGTGCATATCGCGCACGGCAGCTACAATGCAAGCCCGTTGCGCGCCGCGCAACGGTGGCTACTGATTTCGCAACCAACATGATCGCGACTCGAATCCTGCGCCGGCCGCGTGTACTGATCGTCGGCTGCGGCGACGTCGGGCTGCGCTGCGTCGCGCAATGGCGCGACGCGCACCGCAACCTGCGCATCGTCGCGCTGACGAGCCATCCGGGCCGCTGCGACACATTGCGCGCGGCGGGCGCGACGCCGATCGTCGGCAACCTCGATCGCCGGGAGACGCTCGGTCGTCTCGCCGGGCTCGCCCGGACGATCCTGCATCTTGCGCCGCCGCAAGCCGACGGTCGCGACGACCTGCGCACGCGTGCGCTGATCGCCGCATTGTCCGTGCCCGCGCGGCGGCCGTCCGTACCGGCGGTATCGTCGGTCGGCCGGCTCCGCACGCTGCGCGCCGCTGCCCGACAGGCTGGCGCGCCGGTTCGGGCAGCGCGTATTGTACCCGACGCCCTTCGTGCGCCGACGCTCGTCTACGCCAGTACGACGGGCGTATACGGTGACTGTGGCGGCGCGCGAATCGACGAAACCCGGCCGCTGCGCCCTGCAAATTCGCGTGCGTTCCGGCGCGTGTCGGCCGAGCGTCAATTGCGGGCGGCGACGGTGCGCGGCGTGCTGTCCGCGCGCATCGTACGCATTCCCGGCATCTATGCGGCGAACCGGCTGCCGCTCGCGCGGCTCGAGCGCGGCACGCCGGCGCTCGACGCGGCCGACGACGTGTACACGAACCACATCCATGCGGACGACCTCGCGACGATCCTGCGCCGGGCAGCCGTGCGCGGCAGGCCGGCGCGCGCGGTGCATGCGTCGGACGACAGCGAACTGCGAATGGGAGAGTATTTCGACCGGGTCGCGCAGGCGTTCGGCCTGCCGCCGCCGCCGCGCATCAGCCGCGCGGACGCCGAGCGTCAACTCGAGCCGACGCTCCTGTCGTTCATGCGTGAATCGCGGCGCTTGTCCAATGCCCGGCTCAAGGCCGAATTGTGCGTGACGTTGCGCTATCCGACCGTAGACGAATTCCTTCAAACGGTCGCGCCGAGCGGTGCATCAGGTGAGCGCGGGTAACGCTTCGATCAGCAGGAAGCACAGCAGCGCACCGATCAGCGCGCCAATCAGGTTCGGATGATATTTGTGCTTCATGTGCATCGTGGCCAGCAGCCCGCCGATCACGATGGCGCCCACGACCGCGAACGCGATCGTCACGTACGAAAGTTCGAACGAATGGTTGATGTTCATGATGTCCCCCTGCGTCGCTGCTCGTACAGCTTGTGATTTCAGTATAGCGGGGGATGGCACGGCCGCGATGCGGCCGGACGTCGAACGATCGTGCGGATTTTCCCTTACAGGGTTTTGACGGAATTGCGCAGTGCTGAAAGGTCCGCTTCGCCGAGCCAGCGCCATGCGCCCGGTGCGAGGTCGTCCGGCAGCGTGAAGCCGCCGATGCTTTCGCGGTGCAGCGCCTCGACGCGATTGCTGGCCGCGGCGACCATTCGTTTCACCTGATGATATTTGCCTTCGAGCACCGTCAGCGCGAGCGCGTGCGTGTCACGCGCGTCGGCGGCGACCGCCGCGATCGGCTTCGGCTCGCCGTGCAGTTGCACCCCGGCGCGCAACGCCGCGAGCTGCGCGTCGTCGAGCGGGTGGCGCACGGTGGCGACGTAGGTCTTCGGCACCTTGCGTTTGGGGGACGTGTACGCATGCACGAACTGGCCGTCGTCGGACAGCAGCAGCAGGCCCGTCGTGTCCTGGTCGAGGCGCCCGACGCACTGCACGCCGCGCGCGACGAGCGGCGCCGGCAGCAGGCTGAACACGCTCGCGTGGTGCTGCGGGTCGCGCGAACACTCGTAGCCGGCCGGCTTGTTGAGCGCGAGATACGCGTGCGCGTGAAACGGCCATGCCGCGTCGTCGACCGAGAACACCAGGCCGTCGGTGTCGAACGATGCGTCGGGGTCGGTCGCGCTCGCGCCCGCGACGGCGACGCGGCCCGATTCGATCAGGCCGCGGCACTGGCGGCGCGAGCCGAAGCCCTGTGTGTAGAGAATGCTTTCGAGATCCATAGCGCGCGCATTCTATCAAGCGGCGCGCAGGCATCGGCGCGAATCGGTGCGCGCTGGTAAGCTGCCGGGACGTCGCGCCGCGCGCGGCGTTCGTTCATTCTTCACGGAAAGTCCATGCAATTCGATCCGCTGCAGTTCGGCCGCAAGGCCGCCGTCGTCGTGCTGGCCGCAATGGTCTCTTCGGCGGCATTCGCGCACGCGCACATCGCGAACAGCAATCCGGCCGCGAGCGCTGCGCTGGCCGCCGCACCGGCCGCCGTCACGATCGATTTCACCGAGCCGCTGGAGCCGGCGTTCAGCTCGATCGTCGTCGTCGACGGCGAAGGCAAGACCGTTTCCAACGGCCGCGCGAACATCGATGCCGCGACCGCCAGGCGGATGACGGTGCCGCTCGCCGCGATCGGCACGGGCGCCTATACGGTGAAATGGGTGGCGGTTGCGACCGACGGGCATCGCACGCAAGGGGCATACGGCTTCAGCGTGAAGTAGCGCCATGACGGCGGCTGGCTCGTGCCGGGGTTGCCGCCGTCTTTCCGTCTTCATCCGGCACGGAGCCTGCCGCATGAATCAGACGACGCTCGACGCACTCGCCGATTTTCCCCGCCTGCTCGAAGCCCATTTCGCCGCCGTGCCGGACGGCTATGCGCGCTGGATGCCCGACGACTGGAGCGGGATCCCGAGCGAGCGCTTCTCGCCGCTCGGGCAGCTCTGCCATGTGCGCGACATCGAGATCGACGGCTATCACGTGCGGCTGCGGCGCATGCTCGGCGAGGATCGTCCGCTGCTGATGTCGATCGACGGCGATGCGCTCGCGACCGAGCGCCGCTACGACGCCGCCTACGCGTCCGACGTGCTCGCGGCGATTCGCGATGCGCGGCGCGACACGCTCGACGTGCTCGCACGCCTCACCCCGGAACAGTTCGCGCGCACCGGCGAGTTCGAAGGCTACGGCCCGCTGACCGTGCGTGGTCTCGTTCATTACCTCTGCAGCCACGACCAGCAGCATCTGGCCGGCATGCAATGGCTGCTCGGCAAGATCGATGCAACGCTGCATGCGCGCTGAATTGCGCGGCCGCCCGCAATCGTCTCGAGCGGATTTCGGGTCGGTTGTCGGTGGGGCATGACACCGTTCCCGTATTCCGATTGGGTCATTTTTCTGGATAATCCATCCAGCCGCGCCCGGCTGACCGGTGCGTCGCGCGTGCCTACACTCCTAGTTTCATTCAACGCAAAAAGGAGTCAACCGTGGCCACTCACACGCTCGCAGACAAGGTCGTCCTGATCGCAGGCGGCGCCAAGAATCTCGGCGGCCTGATCGCCCGGGACCTGGCGAGCCACGGCGCGAAGGCGGTGGCGATTCACTACAACAGCGCGGCGTCGCAGGCGCAGGCCGAGGAAACGGCTGCGGCCGTGCGCGCGGCCGGTGCGCAAGCCGCGACGTTCCAGGCCGACCTGACGACGGCTGCCGCGGTCGAGAAGCTGTTCGACGACGCGAAGCAGCGCTTCGGCAAGATCGACATCGCGATCAATACCGTCGGCAAGGTGCTGAAGAAGCCGTTCACCGAAATCACCGAGGCCGAATACGACGAGATGTTCGCGGTCAACAGCAAGTCGGCATTCTTCTTCATCAAGGAAGCGGGGCGGCACCTCGAGGATCACGGCAAGCTCGTCACGCTCGTGACGTCGTTGCTCGGTGCATTCACGCCGTTCTACGCGGCCTACGAGGGGTCGAAGGCGCCGGTCGAGCACTTCACGCGCGCGGCTTCGAAGGAGTACGGCGCGCGCGGGATCTCGGTGACGGCGGTCGGGCCGGGCCCGATGGACACGCCGTTCTTCTACCCGGCAGAAGGCGCCGACGCGGTCGCGTATCACAAGACCGCGGCCGCGCTGTCGCCGTTCAGCAAGACGGGCCTGACCGACATCGAGGACGTCGTGCCGTTCATCCGCCATCTGGTGACCGACGGCTGGTGGATCACCGGGCAGACGATCCTGATCAACGGCGGCTATACGACGAAGTAACCGGCGAAGTCACGCCCGGCTGCGGTCGTTGCGGGCGCGTGGCGTACCGCAATGGCGCGTTTGCATGGACAATGGACGGGCGCGCGGGCACGAGGCCGCGCGCCCGTTCCTTCTGTGCCGCCGGAGCCGGCCGCTGCGCGCGACGGCGGTCGGTGACGGTTGCCCGAACCCACGTTTTCCGCCGATGGACAAGCTGGACCAGGTCAGGATCTTCCTTCAGGTTGCCGAGATGGGCAGCTTCATCAAGGCCGCGCATGCGCTCGACGTGCCGCGCGCGACCGTGTCGGCGGCCGTCCAGCAGCTCGAGACGGCGCTCGGCACGCGCCTGCTGCATCGCACGACGCGGCAAGTCCAGCTGACCGCCGACGGTGTGCTGCTACTCGAGCGCGGCCGGCGTCTGCTCGCGGAAGCCGACGAGCTCGACCGGCTGTTCCGGCGGCGCGATCGCGACGTGGTCGGGCGGCTGAACGTCGATGCGCCGAGCCGGATCGCGCGCCGCGTGATCGCGCCCGCGCTGCCGTCGCTGTTTCGCCGCCACCCGAAGCTGCAACTGTCGCTCGGCTCGACGGACCGCTCGATCGATCTGGTACAGGAAGGCGTCGACTGCGCGATTCGGGTCGGGCGGCTCGCGGACAGCAGCCTCGTCGTGCGGCCGCTCGGGCAGTTCGCGCTGATCAACTGCGCGAGCCCAGACTACCTGCGCGAATGCGGCGTGCCCGAGCATCCGGACGCGCTTGCGCACGGGCACTGGGCGATCGGCTATGCGTCGCCGACGACCGGGCGCGAACTCGACTGGGAATACTGCGCGGACAGCGGGCGGCACACGCTGGCGCTGCCGAGCCGCGTGATCGTCAACAACGCCGAAACCTATATCGCGAGCTGCATCGCCGGGATGGGGCTGATCCAGATTCCGCGCTTCGACGTCGCCCATCTGCTCGACAGCGGCGCGCTCGTCGAGGTGATGCCCGGTCACCGGGCCGCGCCGATGGATGTGTCGGCGGTCTATCCGCATCGTCGCCACCGGTCGCGGCGGCTCAACGCGTTCATCGAGTGGTTCGGGGCGCTGATGGCGGATGCGTTGAACGAAACCGGCGCGGCTACGGGCGCCCACTGAAGGGTGTCGGGCGCGAGCCGCGCGGGATTTGCAGGGCAGGGTAGCGAGGGATCAGCCCGTCTGCACGGCGAACCGCCGGGTGCGCCCCGTGGCGCGTACCGCATCGATCAGCGCGGCACAGGTCCCGTCGGGCTTCGACGCGAATGCGTAAAAGCGCGCGGCCGGCAGTGCCGGCAGCCCGTCATCCGGCCCGCACGCGCGCAGGCCGTCGCGCAACTGGCTGCGCGCGAGCGCCGTGACCGCGAAGCCCGCGAGTGCGGCCGACACGCAGCCGGCCATGCTGCCGCTTTCGAACTGCACGCGAAACGGCCGCAGCGCGGCGGCGAGCGCGGATACCGCCGCTTCACGGTACACGCAGGGCTCCGGAAACAGCGCGAGCGGCACGTCGCCTTTGGCCTCGAGTGCGGTGTCCGACGCGAATGCCCACACCAGAGGCTCTTCCCACAGCAGTTCCCCGGCCGAGTCGACCTGCCGGCATTGCTTGCCGAACACGACGTCGAGCCGGCCCAGCGTCTGCTCGCGCAGCAGCGATGCGGTGACGCCGACCTTCAGCTCGATCGACGAGCGTGGATGGCTGTCGCGGAACGTGCGCAATACCTGCGGCAGCCACGTGCCCGCGAAATCCTCCGACGCGCCGACCCGCAGCGGGCCATGTGCCGGAGCGCCGCGCAGCCGGGCCCGCACTTCGCGCTCCATATCGACGATGTTGCGTGCGTACGCGTAGAGGGTGTCGCCGGCCGGCGTCAGAGCGACGCGGCGCGTCGTGCGTGCGAGCAGCACCGTGCCTGCTGCCTGCTCGAGCCGCTTGATGTGGCCGCTGACCGCGGACGGCGTCAGCGCGAGGCGCTCGGCGGCCGGCGCGAAACCGCGGTTGTCGACGACTTCGAGGAAGGTGCGCAGCAGCGCGATGTCGAGTGCGGTCGACGCGGGGTCGGTGAGCGGTTCCATCGATCGATTCAACGCAATATTCGAAGAATGAATCATGATACTCCGCGAATCGTGATGAGATACGGATCTACCATCGACCTTCGGGTTCACTTGCCGGAGTACACGATGACCGCTTATCGATTTGCGACGACCGCGTCGCTCGAAGTCGCCTATCTCGAATGGAACCCGCGCGGCCAACGCGTGGCCGTGCTGCTGCACGGCTGGCCGGACAGCCCGGCTGGCTGGGCTGCGGTCGCGCAAGCGCTCGCCACACGCGGCTATCGCGTGCTCGCGCCCGCGCTGCGCGGCTTCGCGCCGACCCGATTTCGCGATCCGGCGGTGCCGCGCAGCGGCCAACTGGCGGCGCTTGGTCGCGACCTGCTCGACTTCGTCGACGTGCTCGGCATCGAGCAGCCCGTGCTGGTCGGGCACGACTGGGGCGCCCGTGCGGTCGCGAACGCGTGCGGCTTGCGCGACGGAGCGGCGTCGCATCTCGTGATGCTGTCGGTCGGCTATGGCACCAACGATCCGCTCCAGCCGCTGTCACTGCAGCAGGCGCGCAACTACTGGTATCACTGGTTCATGGCGACGCCGCGCGGCGAGCAGGCATTGCGCGACGACCGTCGCGCGTTCGCGCGCCTGATGTGGGACACGTGGTCGCCGCCGGGCTGGTATGGCGATGCGGAATTCGACGCGGCAGCCGACGCGTTCGACGGACCGGACTGGATCGACGTTGTGCTGCATTCGTACCGGCAGCGATGGGGTTTCGCGCCCTGCACGCCGGCCTATGCGGACGACGACGCGCGGCTGAACCCGGCGCCGGTCCTGTCGGTGCCGACGCTCGTGCTGCATGGCGGCGCCGATACCTGCAATCATCCGGACAGCTCGGCCGGGCGCGAGCGCTTCTTCGCCGGGCGCTACGCGCGGCAGGTGCTGGACGGGGTGGGGCATTTCCCGCAGCGCGAGGCACCGTCGGCGGTCGCGGAGGCAATCCTCGGGTTCTGCGAACGGAGCTGAGACGCACCGACCGGCCCGGCGCGTTGCGGCCGGCGCTTTCGCACGTCGACGAGCAGACTACATGGCGCGGCGCGCGACAATGACTTCCTTCGTGATCGATCTCCCGCAGGCGGCCGGCCCCCGTATGCGTTGTGCGCGATTCCCGGCGTCGGTCAGCACATGCCGCCGTTTGCGCGCAGGATCTGGCCGTTGAGCCACGCGCCGTCGGGGCCCGCGAGGCAGGCGACGACGCGGGCGATGTCCTCGGGTTGGCCCAGCCGCTCGAGCGGGTTCGTCTTCGCCATCCGCTCGACGAGTTCGGGGCTCTTGCCCTGCAGGAACGGCTCGGGCGCGCCGGCGCTCACGCTGATGCCGCGGCCGCGCAGCTCCTGCGCGAGTACCTGCGTCATCCCTTCGACGGCCGCCTTGTTCGCGATGTACACGCCGTAGGTCGGCAGGCGCATGCCGATCACGCTCGACCTCAGGTTCACTATGCGGCCGCCGTCGCGCACACGTTTCGCTGCCTCGCGGCTGACGTTGAACGTGCCCTTCAGGTTGATCGCGACGGTCTGGTCGAAGGCCGCGTCGTCGAACTCGGCGAGCTTCATGACGCCCGCGCTGTTGACGACCACGTCGATGCGTCCGGACGCGTGCTCGGCCGCATCGAACAGCGCACCAACCGCTGCCGGGGCGGCGACGTTCGACTGTACCGCGATGGCTTCGCCGCCGTCGGCGACGATCGCATCGACCACGTGCCGGGCCGGCCACGCGACGCGATGCGGGATATCGTCCGGAAACGGACGGGCGCCGAGGGGCGCGCGTGTTGCGACTTGTGCGGAGAGATGGGGCAACAAAAAACCCGCGAAGCGATGTGCTTGCGCGGGTTTCGAGTGCAGCGCGTGACGCTGCGAAATGCTGGTGCCCAGGGCCGGAATCGAACCGGCACGCCTTGCGGCGGGGGATTTTGAGTCCCCTGCGTCTACCAATTTCACCACCTGGGCCTTGATCCTGGCCGCGCATGCGATTGTGCGCGGCGAAGCGAGGATTATGGCGGAAAACGGGGCACCGGGCAAGCTGCCCGATACCGGCCGCGTTACTGGCTCAGATAGACGAATTGGCCGTGCCTCACGATCCCCATCACGCTCGCGCGCTGATCGAGCCCCACATGGTCCTTCTCGCTCGTATTGACCACGCCGTTCGGCACGACGAGTTCGTGCGCGCGTTCGAGCTCGCGCCGCAGCGCCGTGCGAAATGCCGGCGTGCCGGGCTGCGCGGTCTTCAGCGCGCGGCCGACCGCGTCCGCGAGACGCGGGTACACGCCCGCCGCGTCGCCCGCGAACTGCGTAACCGTGCCGGCGCCGTATTTCGCTTCATACGCGTCGACGAATGCCAGCGCGGCCTTGCGGGCCGGATGGTCGGCGGGCAGCGTGCGCGCGACGACCACCGGCTGGGTCGGGAACAGCGTCCCCTCGACATCCTTGCCGCCGAGCTTGATGAATTCCGGCGTCGCGATCCCGTGCGTCTGGTAGATCGCGCCCTTGTAGCCGCGCTCGATCAGCGTGCGCTGCGGCAGCACGGCCGGCGTGCCCGAGCCCGCGATCAGGATCGCGTCGGGCTTCGCAGCCATCAGCTTCAGCGCCTGGCCCGTGACGCTCGCGTCGGTACGGTTGAAGCGCTCCGTCGCGACGACGCGGATCTTGCGCACTTCGGCGAAGCGCGTGAATTCGTTGAGCCAGCTGTCGCCGTAGCTGTCCGCGAAGCCGATGAACCCGACCGTCTTCACGCCGTGGTTGGCCATGTAGCGTGTCATCACGTCGGCCATCGCGCTGTCGCTCTGCGCCATCTTGAACGCCCAGGTCCGCGCGCCTTCCTGCGGCTCGACGATCGCGCCGGAGCCGACCAGCGTGATCATCGGCGTCTGGGCGGCCGCCACCGCGTCGAGCGCCGCGAGCGCGGCGGGCGTGATGTTCGGCCCGACGACGACGTCGACATGATCCTCGTCCACCAGCTTGCGGATGTTGCGCACCGCGGCGCCCGGGTCGGACGCGTCGTCGAGCACCGTCACCTGCAGCGGCTGTCCGGCGATCGTCTTCGGCCACATCAGGATCGCGTTCTTGCTGGTGATGCCGATCGCGGCGGCCGGGCCGGTCGACGACAGGTCGACGCCGACCTTCAGGTCGGCATGCGCGGCCGCGCACGCGAGCACGAGGGTGGCACCGGCAGCGCGGCGCAACAGGGCGGGAAGCGTCATGCGGGAATCTCCGTCGGACAACGAAAAAGGGGCGCGATATGCGCCTCTCGTTTATACACGTCGGTCAAAGCTCGTACGATTCGGATTCGCCCTTGAGCGCCTGCTCGATCAGCTTGCGGTTCAGCGTCGGCGACAGCAGCTCGACGAGCGTATACACATAGCTGCGCAGGTAGGCGCCCTGCTTGAGCGCGACGCGCGTCACGTTGCTGCCGAACAGGTGGCCGACCGGGATCAGCCGCAGGCTGCGGTCGCGCTCGGGGTTGAACGCGATGTCGGCCATGATCCCGACGCCGAGGCCGAGCTCGACATAGGTCTTGATCACGTCGGCGTCGATCGCTTCGAGCACGATGTCCGGCGACAGCCCGCGCAGCGCGAATGCGTGGTTGATCTTCTTGCGGCCCGCGAACGCGTCGTCATACGTGATCAGCGGGTACTGGGCGAGATCGTCGAGCGTGACCGGCTTGCGTTCGAGCAACGGGTGGTCGGCCGGCACCACGGCCGCGTGGTGCCACTGGAAGCAGGGCAGCGACACGAGCTCCTTGTAGTCGGCGATCGCCTCGGTCGCGATCGCGAGATCGGCCTGGTCGTGGATCACCATCTCGGCGACCTGCGTCGGGCTGCCTTGCAGGATCGACAGATGCACTTTCGGGAAGCGCTTCTTGAACTCCGCGATCGCGGCCGGCAGCGAGTAGCGCGCCTGCGTGTGCGTCGCGGCGATCGTCAGGTTGCCCTGGTCCTGCGCTGCGTAATCTTTTCCGACCCTTTTAAGGCTTTCGACCTCCTGCAGGATCCGCTCGACCGACGCGAGGATGATCCGGCCCGGCTCGGTGAGCGAGCGCACACGCTTGCCGTGCCGCGTGAAGATCTCCACGCCGAGCTCGTCCTCGAGCTCGATGATCGCCTTCGATACCCCCGGTTGCGACGTATACAGTGCCTTGGCGGCCTCGGTGAGGTTGAAATTCTGCCGGACGGCCTCGCGCACGAAGCGAAATTGGTGCAGGTTCATTTATAACCCTTCCGCATATCAACAGAATTTTTTAGTCGTTTGAAATATAAGGCGAGTTTATTACGATTCACCGGAGTTTTTCAAATATGGATATCTGTTTTCGTCATTAGCAATCCAGCCGGGCAGCGGAAGGCCGGCGATGGCGGCGGAACGGAGATTCGGGCGCGACGTGGCTAGGACGTCGCGCGGTCACCACGAAAACCCTGGGGTCCCCGAATGTATCAGTACGACCAATACGACCAGACGATCGTCGACGAGCGAGTCGCACAGTACCGCGATCAGGTGCGCCGCCGCCTGTCGGGCGAGTTGAGCGAAGACGAGTTTCGTCCGCTGCGCCTGCAGAACGGCCTGTACATGCAGCGCCACGCGTACATGCACCGCATCGCGATTCCGTACGGTAACCTGCGCAGCGAGCAGCTCCGCATGCTGGCGCGCATCGCCCGCGAGCACGACCGCGGCTACGGCCACTTCTCGACCCGTTCGAACATCCAGTTCAACTGGGTCGAGCTGGAAGAAACACCCGAGATCCTCGCGAAGCTCGCATCGGTGCAGATGCACGCGATCCAGACGTCGGGCAACTGCATCCGCAACATCACGGCCGATCAGTTCGCTGGCGTGGCGCAAGACGAAGAGATCGATCCGCGTCCGTGGGCCGAGATCCTGCGCCAGTGGTCGACGTTCCATCCCGAATTCGCATGGCTGCCGCGCAAGTTCAAGATCGCGGTGTCCGGCTCGAAGGACGACCGTGCGGCCGTGCAGATCCACGATCTCGGCGTGTACCTGAAGAAGAACGCGCAGGGCGAAGTGGTCGCGAGCATCCTCGCGGGCGGCGGCCTCGGCCGTACGCCGATCATCGGCGCGGTGATCAAGGAAGACCTGCCGTGGCAGCACCTGATCACGTACTGCGAAGCCGTGCTGCGTGTATACAACCGCTACGGCCGCCGCGACAACCTGTACAAGGCGCGTATCAAGATCCTCGTGAAGGCGCTGTCGCCGGCGAAGTTCGCGCAGCAGGTCGAGGAAGAGTGGCAGCACCTGAAGGACGGTCCGTCGACGCTCACGCAGGCGGAAATCGACCGCGTGTCGCAGTACTTCAAGCCGCCCGTCTACGAGAAGCTGGCCGACACCGACGCGTCGTTCGAACAGCACCTGCTCGAGAACAAGGCATTCGCGCGCTGGGTCGAGCGCAACGTCGCGCCGCACAAGGTGCCGGGTTATGTGGCCGTCACGCTGTCGCTGAAGGATCACCGCGTGGCGCCGGGCGACGCGACGGCCGAGCAGATGGAGCAGGTGGCCGACTGGGCCGACGCGTACTCGCTCGGCGAACTGCGCGTGTCGCACGAGCAGAACCTGATTCTCGCGAACGTGAAGAAGCGCGACCTGTTCGCGCTGTGGGAAAAGGCCAAGGCGGCCGGCTTCGCGACGCCGAACGTCGGCCTCCTGACCGACATCATCGCGTGCCCGGGCGGCGACTTCTGCTCGCTCGCGAACGCGAAGTCGATCCCGATCGCGCTGGCGATCCAGCAGCGTTTCGACGATCTGGACTACGTGTACGACCTCGGCGACCTGTCGCTGAACATCTCCGGCTGCATGAACTCGTGCGGTCACCATCACGTCGGCAACATCGGCATCCTCGGCGTCGACAAGGACGGGGCCGAGTGGTACCAGGTGTCGCTCGGCGGCGAGCAGGGCACGGGCCGCAACGGCGCGCGCCTCGGCCGCGTGATCGGGCCGTCGTTCTCCGCTGAAGAGGTGCCGGACGTGATCGCGAAGCTGATCGAGACGTTCGTCGAAGCGCGCATCGACGGCGAGCGCTTCATCGACACGTACGACCGCATCGGCATCGCGCCGTTCAAGGAGCGCGTGTATGCGGCGCGCCAGGCAGTGAACGCGTAACCAACCGGGTAGAAGGAATTTGCAGATGGCTTCGATTATCAAGAACCGCGCAGTGATCGACGATGCATGGCAGGTCGTGCGCGCGGCACAAGACGGCGCGCTGCCCGCGGTCGACACGTTGCCGGCCGGCAAGGTGCTGGTGCCGTTCGCGCTGTGGCAGGCCGAGCGCGCGGCGCTCGTCGCCGCGAAGACGAAGGACGAACTCGGCGTATGGCTCGCGCCGGACAGCGAGCCGGCCGATCTCGTGGCCGACTTCGGCGCGATCTCGCTGATCGCCGTCGATTTCCCGCGCTTCGCGGACGGCCGCGGCTACAGCATCGCGCGCCTGTTGCGCGAGCGTCACGGCTGGACGGGCGAGCTGCGCGCGATCGGCGACGTGCTGCGCGACCAGCTGCTGTACATGTCGCGCTGCGGCTTCGACGCGTTCGCGGTGCGTGCCGACAAGGACATCCACGACGCGCTGAACGCGTTCGGCGAATTCACGCAGCGTTACCAGGGCGCATTCGACGAGCCGGCTCCGCTGTTCCGCCGTCGCGAGGCTGCGGCCGACACCGAGGTGAGCGCATGAGCACCGCGACCGCCATCGCGCTGACGCCGGAACTCGCCGCGAAGGTCGAGCGTCTCGATGCGCTGCTCGCGCAGATCGGCGCGCGCCACGACAAGGTGAAGTTCGCGAGCAGCCTTGCCGCGGAAGACATGCTGCTCACGCACGCGATCCTGTCGAAGGGCGCGTCGATCGGCATCTTCTCGCTGAACACGGGCCGCCTGCACGCGGAAACGCTCGGCATGATCGACCGCGTGCGCGAGCGCTACGGCTACGAGATCGAGCAGTTTCACCCGCAGCAGGACGCGGTCGACCGGTACGTCGCCGAGCACGGCCTGAACGCGTTCTACGAAAGCGTCGAGCTGCGCAAGTCGTGCTGCCACATCCGCAAGGTCGAGCCGCTGAATCGCGCGCTGGCCGACGTCGGCGCGTGGGTCACGGGCCAGCGCCGCGAGCAGTCGGTCACGCGCGCGGAGCTGCACGAGGAAGAGCAGGACGAAGCGCGCGGGATCGCGAAGTACAACCCGCTCGCCGACTGGACGGAAGCCGACGTGTGGGCGTACCTTAAAGCGTTTGACGTGCCGGTCAACCCGCTGCACGCCCGCGGCTACCCGAGCATCGGCTGCGAGCCCTGTACGCGTGCGATCCGCCCCGGCGAGGACAGCCGTGCGGGCCGCTGGTGGTGGGAGTCGCGCGACACGAAGGAATGCGGGCTGCACATCACGATCACGCCGATTCCCGCGGCAGCCGTTGCCGGCGCCGCGCACTGAAAGCCCGATAAGAAACTGAATATTGCGCCGCCTGCGACAGCGGGCGGCACGAACCCAGAAGAGAAGGACTGAAATCATGAGCACGACGCTCGAGCAATCCGCCTTTGCCCGGCCCACCGGTGCCGACAACCGCATGGGCCACCTCGACTGGCTCGAAGCCGAGTCGATCCACATCCTGCGCGAACTGGTCGCCGAGTGCAGCAAGCCGGCGCTGTTGTTCTCGGGCGGCAAGGATTCGGTCGTCGTGCTGCATCTTGCGCTGAAGGCATTCGGCCTCGGCGCGAACCGCAAGACGACGCTGCCGTTTCCGCTCGTGCACATTGACACGGGTCACAACTACGAGGAAGTGATCGACTTCCGCGATCGCCGCGCGAAAGAGCTCGGTGCCGAGCTGGTGGTCGGCCACGTCGAGGATTCGATCAAGCGCGGCACGGTCGTGCTGCGCCGCGAAACAGATTCGCGCAACGCCGCGCAGGCCGTCACGCTGCTCGAGACGATCGAGCAGCACGGCTACACCGCGCTGATCGGCGGCGCGCGCCGCGACGAAGAGAAGGCGCGTGCGAAGGAGCGGATCTTCTCGTTCCGCGACGAATTCGGCCAGTGGGATCCGAAGGCGCAGCGCCCGGAACTGTGGAGCCTGTACAACGCGCGCCTGCACAAGGGCGAGCACCTGCGCGTGTTCCCGATCTCGAACTGGACCGAACTCGACGTGTGGCAGTACATCGCACGCGAAAACCTCGAACTGCCGTCGATCTATTACGCGCACCAGCGCGAGATCGTGCGCCGCAACGGGCTGCTCGTGCCCGTCACGCCGCTCACGCCGATGCGTGACGGCGAGACGAGCGAGGTCGCGCAGGTGCGCTTCCGCACGGTCGGTGACATCAGCTGCACGTGCCCGGTCGAGAGCGACGCGGACGACGTCGAGAAGATCATCGCCGAGACGGCGGTGACCGAGATCACCGAACGCGGCGCGACCCGGATGGACGATCAGGCATCCGAAGCCGCGATGGAACAGCGCAAGAAGCAAGGTTATTTCTGAAGCACACGAGGACATTCACATCATGAGCATCATCGAGAACAACGAAGACCTCGGCGTGCTGCGCTTCATCACCGCAGGCAGCGTCGACGACGGCAAGAGCACGCTGATCGGCCGCCTTCTGTACGACAGCAAGGCCGTGCTGTCCGATCAGCTGTCCGCGCTGTCGCGCGCGAAGAACAAGCGCACGGTCGGCGACGAGCTCGACCTCGCGCTGCTGACCGACGGCCTCGAAGCCGAGCGCGAGCAGGGCATCACGATCGACGTCGCCTACCGCTATTTCGCGACCGCGAAGCGCAAGTTCATCATCGCCGACACGCCGGGTCACGAGCAGTACACGCGCAACATGGTGACGGGCGCATCGACCGCACATGCGGCGATCATCCTGGTCGACGCCACGCGCGTGACGGTCGAGAACGGCGTCGCAGAACTGCTGCCGCAAACCAAGCGCCACAGCGCGATCGTGAAGCTGCTCGCGCTGCAGCACGTGATCGTCGCGATCAACAAGATGGACCTCGTCGACTACAGCGAAGCGCGCTTCAACGAGATCCGCGATGCGTACGTCGCACTCGCGAAGCAGCTCGGCCTGACCGACGTGCGCTTCGTGCCGGTGTCGGCGCTCAAGGGCGACAACATCGTCGGCGCGAGCGAGCGCATGCCGTGGTACGCGGGCGAGCCGCTGCTCGACGTGCTCGAATCGCTGCCGGTCGAGACGCAGGCGCATGACGCGCTGCGCTTCCCGGTGCAGTGGGTCGCGCGCCAGGACGGCAGCTCGGCCGACGACTTCCGCGGCTACATGGGCCGGATCGAATCGGGCGAAGTGAAGGTCGGCGACGAAATCGTCGTGCTTCCGTCGAACCGCACCGCCACGGTCGCCGAGATCGTGGCACCGGTGCCGGGCGGCACGGCTTCCGTCGCACATGCGTTCGCGGGCCAGACGGTTACGATTCGCCTCGAAGAGGACGTCGACGTGTCGCGCGGCGACATGTTCGTCACGACCGCCGAGCCGGTCGCGCCGGCGAAGAAGCTCGAGGCCGACCTGTGCTGGTTCGACGAGACGCCGCTCTCGCCGCAGCGCAAGTATCTGCTGAAGCAGACCACGAGCACGGTGTTCGCGAAGATCGGCGCGGTCAAGGAAGTGCTGGACGTGCATACGCTGTCGCATGCCACCGACCGTCAGGAACTGAAGATGAACGACATCGGCCGCGTGGCGCTGACGCTGCAAAAGCCGATCGTCTGCGATACGTACGACGCACATCCGGGTACGGGCGCTTTTGTGCTGATCGACGAGGCGACGCACCACACGGTCGCCGCCGGCATGATCCGGGCGTTCTCGGCGTAACCGGCGTTGCGCGCCGCCCTCGCGGCGGCGCGCGCCGGTCGCCTTCCGCAGGGGCAGGACAAGCGAAGCGACAAACATGGGCAAGGTGTATCTGATCGGAGCAGGGCCGGGCGCTGCGGACCTCATCACGGTGCGCGGCGCACGGTTGCTCGCGCAGGCCGACGTCGTGCTGCACGACGCGCTGGTCGAGCCGGGGATGCTGGACTACGCGCCGAACGCGCGGAAGATCGCGGTCGGCAAACGCTGCGGGCAGCGCTCGACCGCGCAGCACTTCATCAACAAGCAGATCGTCGATGCGGCGCACGAGCATGTGTGCGTCGTGCGGCTGAAGGGCGGCGATCCGATGCTGTTCGGCCGCGCGGAAGAGGAAATGCGCGCGCTCGAGGCGGCGGGCATCGACTACGAGGTCGTGCCGGGCATTACCGCGGCGCTCGCGGGTGCTGCGACGCTGAAGCGCTCGCTGACGTTGCGCGGCGTGTCGCGCAGCGTCGCGTTCGCGACGCACAGTCGCGCGCCGGGCAGCGACGAGATTCGCGAAGCGGCACGCGCCGATTCGATCGTCTACTACATGGGCCGCGACAGCGCGCCCGGCATCGCGCAGGAACTGATCGACGCAGGCCGTGCGCCCGCGACGCCGGTGGCGATCGTCGAGGCATGCAGCACCGCGCGCGAACGCACGCTGACGCTGACGCTCGCGCAGATGGCGGCGGGCGATGCGCAGGCGTGGCTCGATCCGGCGGAGCCGAGCCTGCTGATGATCGGCGATGCGTTCGCCGAGCGTGCGCGGCTCGTGAAAGCGGGCGATGCATTGCGGGACGCTGCGTGAGTCGACGCGGCGGTGCGCACATGTGGCGCTCGTCTGTTGTTGCCCGGTAGCGGGCGAACCGCATAAAAAAGCGCTGGCAGAAGCCAGCGCTTTTTTCTTTGGAGCCGCGGAAGCCGCTACGCGTCGCCGCCGAGCTGATCGACGCAGTAGCGCGCGATCGCATCGAGCACGCCGTCGTCTTCTCCGACCGCGGTTGCGCAGCGGATCTCGACACCCGGATGCGCGGCGCGGCATGCATCGACGAGTTGCGGCAGGTCGCGGCGGACATGGCCGCCCTGACCGAAGAATACCGGCACCACGGTGATGCGTGTGCAGCCGGCCGCGACCTGGGCGGCGACGGCCGCATCGAGCGACGGCGTCATCAATTCGAGGAACGCGAGCGACACGTGCGGCGCAGACTCGCCCGCGCCGCGCAGCCGCGCGGCCAGCCGCTCGAACGGCTCGGCCCAGCGCGGATCGCGTGCGCCGTGGCCGAACAGGACGATGCCTTGCGAACTCATGTCGAAGCCTCCGCCGTCATGGCGCTCAGTGCCGGTCGACCCACTTCAGCGCGAACAGGCCGAGCGCGAGATAGATGAGTCCCGGCGTCGCCGCGGTCAGCGGCGCGGGCCAAGTATTCAGCGTGCCGATGTGCGAGAACAGCGTGTTGAGCAACTGGAAGCTCATGCCGAGCATGATGCCGCCGAACACCTTCACGCCGACCACGCCCGCACGCGTATGCAGGTACGCGAACGGCAGCGACAGCACGAGCATCACGAACACCGCGAACGGGTACAGCAGCTTGCGCCACAGCGCGATGTCGTAGCGCTGCGTGTCCTGCTGGTTCTCGCGCAAGTGCTGGATGTAGCGGAACAGGTTGATGATCGACATGCGTTCCGGCGACACGAGCAGCACCGACAGGATCTGAGGCGTCAGGTCCGAGCGCAGCCGGTATTCGGGCAGCGTGACCTGCTGCGACCGGTACACGGGGTTCAGCGCGTCGGCCGGCTGGCCGCTGATCGGCTTGATCGGGGTCAGCACCGTTTCCGTGACACCCTTGAGCAGCCAGTGGCCGGGCGGCTCGTAGCGGCCCGTCTGCGCGATCCGCACGTTCTGCAGCTGGAATTTCGAGTCGAACTCGTAGATGCGCACGTTGCTGATCGTCGAGTCCGGGGACAGGCTGCCGACGTTGACGAAGCGCGTGACCTGCTCGCCGTTCTCGCGCGCCGCGAGTGTGTCCTTCACCCACACGCCCGACTGGAAGTTCGACGACACCGATGCGCCGAGCGCCTGCAGCCGCACGCGTTCGGACAGCTGGTCGGCGTACGGGCCGACGAATTCGCCGATCAGGTAGGTGACGATCACGAGCGGAATGCCGATCTTCAGCAGCGAGCGCAGCGCCTGGTTGGTCGCGAGGCCCGACACGCGGAAGATCGTGAATTCCGAGTTCGCGGCCATCTGCGCGAACACGTAGATCGCGCTGATCAGCGCGGCGACCGGGATGATTTCGTAAAAGCGCGACGGCGTCTGCAGCGCGACGCGCAGCACCGCATAGCCGAACTTGTAGTTGCCGTGTCCGACCGAGTTCAGTTCGCTGATCAGGTCGAAGAAGAAGAACAGACCCGAGAACGCGAACAGAATGAAGACGAACGTGACGTAGATCTGCCGTGCGAAGTATTTTTCATAGAGCCGCATCGATCATGCTCCCGAGCGGCCGAACAGCGCGCGTGTAAACAGCGGACGATTGCGCACACGCAACCAGAAGATGAACGCGACGATCACCGCGACGATCGCATGCAGGCCGACGAGGCCGACGCCGAACGACATCTTGCCCTGTTCGATCTGCGACTGGACGACGTTCAGCAGGTTCGAGTACGTGAGGTAGATCAGCACGGCCATCACGAGGTTGATCGTGCGGCTGCGGCGCGGGTTCTGGTACGAAAGCGGGATGCCGAGCACCAGCAGGTTGATCGCGATCAGCGGCAGCCCCGCGCGCCATGCGAATTCCGCGAGGTTGTCGCGCGTCGGGTTGCGCAGCAGGTCCAGCGTCGGCGTGCTGTTGGTGGTCGGCACGTTGGTGACCGGGGTGCTCGTGATCTTCACGCCGTAGCGCTGGAACTCCATGATCTTGAAGTTCGGCTGGCCCGGCGTGCCGTCGTAGCGGCGGCCGTCTTCCAGCACGACGAAGCGATCGCCGTCCTTCGTCTCCGTATGGCCGGTGTGCGACACGACGACGTTGACCTTGCCGTTCTCCGTCGACGTGACGAATACGTTCTGCACCTTGCTCTGGTCCGGCGACATCTTCTCGATGAAGAACACGCGATGGTTCGTCGCCGATTCGCGGAACTGGCCCGGCGCGAGCAGCGAGATTTCGTCGCGCTGCTGGAAGCGTGCCTTGATCATCTTGCTCTGCTGGTTCGACCACGGCCAGCCGACGAATGCGAAGAACGCGATCAGCACGATGATCGGCGTCGCGAATACGCCGATCGGCTTGATCAGGCGCGTGAGGCTCACGCCGGACGCGAGCCACACCACCATTTCGGAGTCCCGGTACCACCGGGTCAGCACGAACAGGATCGACACGAACAGCGTGACGACGAGCATCACGGCGAGATAGCCGATCACGGTCAGGCCGATCAGCACGAGCACGTCTCGCGGATCGATTTCGCCGGACGCGGCGTAGCCGACGATGCGGATCATCATCGTCGTGAGCATGATCGTGAGCAGCACCATGAACACGGCGCCAGCCGTATACGCAAGCTCGCGCTGGAGGGAGCGTTCGAAGATCATTCTTGATGAGAAGAGGGCGGGAGGCTGCGCACGCGTGGTGGAGCGCTCGCGCCGCCACGGGAAAAATAGCGGATAATTGCGGCTTTCATCCTTAGCCCAGATTTTATCCGAGGACAAGCGCGATGGACTTTAGCATAAAAGGCTGTGATTGGAGCAAAGGCGAGGCCAAGGGGTTCCTGACCGGGAAGTCCGACTGCATCGTGCTCGGCATCTTCGAGGCGCAGACCCTATCTGGCGCGGCACTCGACATCGACACGGCCACCAACGGACTGATCTCGCGCATGGTGAAGGCCGGCGACATGGACGGCAAGCGCGGCCGGACGCTGTTCCTGCACGAAGTATCGGGCATCGGCGCGTCGCGCGTGCTGCTCGTCGGCCTCGGCAAGCAGGATGCTTTCAATCAGAAAGCCTACAACGACGCGGTGACGGCCGCATGGCGCGCGCTGCTTGCGACGAAGGTCGTGCAGGTCACGTTCTCGCTCGCGCAACTGCCGGTCGACGAGCGCGGCTCCGATTGGGGCGTGCGCGCGGCGATTCTCGCGCTGCGCAACGAGACGTACCGCTTCACGCAGATGAAGAGCAAGCCGGAGCCGGCATCGCACACGCTCAAGCGCGTCGTGTTCAGCGTCGATCCGTCCGACGAAAAGGCGGCGAAGCTGGCGATCAAGCAGGCCGTCGCGCTCGCCAACGGGATGGATCTGACCCGCGATCTGGGCAACCTGCCCGGCAACGTGTGCACGCCGACCTATCTCGGCAACACCGCGAAGAAGATCGCGAAGGATTGGGGCCTGAAGGCCGAGGTGCTCGGCCTGAAGCAGATCCAGGCGCTCAAGATGGGTTCGTTCCTGTCGGTCGCGCGCGCCTCGGTCGAACCGCCGCAGTTCATCGTGCTGCACTACCAGGGCGCCGCCGCGAAGGCCGCGCCGGTCGTGCTGGTCGGCAAGGGCATCACGTTCGACACCGGCGGCATCTCGCTGAAGCCGGGCGAGGGCATGGACGAGATGAAGTACGACATGTGCGGCGCGGGCTCCGTGCTCGGCACGATGCGTGCGGTCGCCGAGATGGGCCTGAAGATCAACGTCGTCGCGATCGTGCCGACCTGCGAGAACATGCCGGGCGGCAACGCGACGAAGCCGGGCGACGTCGTCACCAGCATGAAGGGGCTGACGATCGAAGTGCTGAACACCGACGCCGAGGGTCGCCTGATCCTGTGCGACGCGCTGACCTACGCGGAGCGCTTCAAGCCGGCCGCGGTGATCGACGTGGCGACCCTGACGGGCGCATGCGTGATCGCGCTCGGCGGCCACAACAGCGGCCTGTTCTCGAAGGACGATGCGCTCGCGGGCGAACTGCTCGACGCGTCGCGCGAGGCGAACGACCCGGCATGGCGCATGCCGCTCGACGACGAGTACCAGGATCAACTGAAGTCGAATTTCGCGGACATCGCGAACATCGGCGGACGTCCGGCCGGTGCCGTGACGGCTGCGTGCTTCCTGTCGCGCTTCACCGAAAGCTACCCGTGGGCGCACCTCGACATCGCGGGTACCGCATGGAAGGGCGGCGCGGCGAAGGGGGCGACCGGTCGTCCGGTGCCGCTGCTCGCGCAGTTCCTGATCGACCGCGCCGGCCAGTAATGGCGGTGCACACGACGATGCAGGTACGCGGGCAATGACGCGAATCGATTTCCATTCGAACGTCGGCGATTCGCTCGCGTACGCGTGCCGGCTGCTGCGCAAGGCCTATCTGGCCGGGCAGCCGGTCGTCGTGCTCGCCGAGCCCGCGCGCCTGCGCGCGCTCGACGAGCGGCTCTGGACCTTCTCGCCGCTCGATTTCATCCCGCATTGCGGCGTCGACAGCGCGCACGCAGCCGGCACGCCGATCGTGCTGACCGCCGACCTCGACCAGGCGCCGCATCATCACGTGCTGCTGAACCTCGGTGCCGCCGTGCCCGCGCAGTTCGCCCGCTTCGAGCGTCTGCTCGAAGTGGTCGGCAATGCGCCGGACGAACTCGCCGCGGGCCGCGACCGCTACCGCTTTTACCGCGATCGCGGATACGCGCTGAACAACTACAAGCAGGGCAGCTAGCCGAACCCGTCGACGGAGCGTTCCCGTGACACAAGCCGACTCATCCTCAATCCCGACGCTGACCGACGTGCTGGTGCCGGGCAAGCCGGTGCCGGCGCGTGCGTCCGCGGCAGATGCATCGTCGCCGCACGACGATGCCGCCATTCCGGTGCTGACCGACGTGGTTGCGCCGGCCCGTGCCGCCGAAGTTCCCGGCGCGCCGCAACACGTGGACACCGACCCCGAATCCGTGGTGGTCGAGCCGGTGCCGACGCCGTACGTACCGGCCGTCGAACTGCCCGGCGACAGCGATGCGCCGGCCGAACCCGGTGCCGCGGAGCGCGTCGTCGCAGAGGAATCCGCGGCGATGCAGGCGCCGCTTCGTTCGGCGCTCGCCGCCGACGATTCGCAGCCTCACGATCTCGCCGCGGTGCCGCACGAGACAGCCGGGCACTCCGAGGCAGCAGGGCTGCCCGAGGCGCTTGCACCGGCCGTTGACGCACCGGTTCCCGATCACCTCGCCGGCGTGCGGCAGCCGGATGCGGCTGCCGCGCTGACGGCGGAGGACGCACAGTGCATCGCCGAGCGTCTGCGCAACCGTCTGACGAATTATCTGACCGGGGAAGGGCGCGAGGCGATCGAGGCGCGTTGCCGCGACGCGCTGCACGACCATACAGCCTGGCTGGTTGGCCAGATCACGCGCGAAGTGGCGCTGGCGCTCGAAACGGAAGTGATGGATTGGGTTCGCGATGCGGTCGATGACGAGATCGCCCGCCGCCGGAGCGGTCATTCGGGCTGACCACGCGTTCGTTTCGGTGCAGGAACCGCGGGCGCGGTTCCGGTCGCCACCGGCGAACCTGCCGGCACGTGCGCGCGCCGGATCATTCCCTTCAGTGCAGCGATAGCACCCACTGCGCAAGCGTGTGCGCCTCGGCACTCGTCAGCTGCGTATTGGCGGGCATCGGCACGTTGCCCCACACACCCACGCTGCCGTTTACGATCGACTGCGCGAGGTAATCGGCGGCGTCCGTGCGGGCTGCGTACCGGCCGGCGATGTCGCGGAACGACGGACCCATCAACGGCTTGCCGACCGCGTGGCAGGCCAGGCAGTTCTTGCGCTGCGCGAGTGCGAGCCCGTCGGCGCCCGGGTCGGCGTGTGCGGCTGCCGCGCTGCCGGTCAGCAGCATCACGAGCAGCGCGCGCAATATCGTCTGTTTCATGCGGTTCTCCGCCGGCGGGGACGGCCGGCTTCACGGTCCGCGTGCATTATAAGAGTAAAGGGAACGCGCGTTTTGCGCGTTTCCCCGACGGCTGTCTGCAATGGGGTCGCATGACGCCAGACGCGCGTCAGCCGGTGACGGCCCCCTTGTTCGCCGGGCGGGCGAGGGCCGCGTACTTGGCCAGCACGCCGCGCGTGTAGCGCGGCGCCGGCTGCGTCCAGGCGGCGCGCCGGCGCGCGAGTTCCGCGTCGTCGACGTTCAGTTGCAGCACCAGCCGGTGCGCATCGATCGTGATCGAGTCGCCTTCCTGTACGAGCGCGATCGTACCGCCGACGAACGCCTCCGGTGCGACGTGGCCGACCACCATGCCCCAGGTGCCGCCGGAGAAGCGGCCGTCCGTGATGAAACCGACCGACTCGCCGAGCCCCTTGCCGATGATCGCCGACGTCGGCGCGAGCATTTCCGGCATGCCCGGGCCGCCTTGCGGGCCGAGATAGCGCAGCACGAGCACGTCGCCCGCGCGGATCCGGTCGCCGAGGATGGCATCCATCGCGCTTTGCTCGTCGTCGAACACGCGCGCCGGGCCGGTGATCACCGGGTTCTTCAGGCCGGTGATCTTCGCGACCGCGCCGTCCTCCGCGAGATTGCCCTTCAGGATCGCGAGATGGCCTTCCTTGTACAGTGCGCGATCGATCGGGAAGATCACGTTCTGGTCCGCGCGCGGCACGCCCGGCACGTCCTTCAGTTCCTCGGCGATCGTGCGGCCGGTGATCGTGATGCAGTCACCGTGCAGCAGCCCCGCATCGAGCAGGATTCGCAGCACCTGCGGGATGCCGCCCGCCTTGTGCAGGTCGGTCGCGACGTACTGGCCCGACGGCTTCAGGTCGCAGATCACCGGCACGCGTTTGCGGATGCGCTCGAAGTCGTCGATCGTCCAGTCGATCTCGGCCGCGTGCGCGATCGCGAGATAGTGCAGCACCGCGTTGGTCGAGCCGCCGGTCGCCATGATCAGCGACACGGCATTCTCGATCGACGCCTTCGTGATGATGTCGCGCGGCTTCAGGTCGCGCTTCACGGCCTCGACCAGCACGCGCGCCGATTCGGCGGCCGAATCGACTTTTTCCTGGTCGGGGTTGGCCATCGTCGACGAGTACATCAGCGACATGCCGAGCGCCTCGAACGACGAGCTCATCGTGTTCGCGGTGTACATGCCGCCGCACGAGCCCGACGTCGGGCACGCGTTCTGCTCGACCCCTTCGAAATCCTCCTGCGACATCCGGCCCGCGGTGAATTCGCCGACCGCCTCGAACGACGACACGATCGTCAGGTCGCGGCCCTTCCAGTGGCCGGGGCGGATCGTGCCGCCGTACACGTAGATGCCCGGCACGTTCAGGCGCGCGAGCGCGATCATGCCGCCCGGCATGTTCTTGTCGCAGCCGCCGACCACTACCACGCCGTCCATCCACTGACCCTGCACGCAGGTTTCGATGCAGTCGGCGATTACTTCGCGCGACACGAGCGAGTACTTCATCCCCTCCGTACCCATCGACATGCCGTCCGAGATCGTCGGCGTGCCGAAGATCTGCGGGTTCGCGTCGGCGGCCTTCACCGCGGCAACAGCGGCGTCCGACAGGCGCTGCAGGCCCGAGTTGCACGGCGTGATCGTCGAGTGACCGTTCGCGATGCCGATCATCGGTTTGTCGAAATCGTCCTTCTGGTAGCCGAGGGCGTAATACATCGAGCGATTCGGCGAACGGGCCACGCCTTGCGTGATGTGCTGCGAGCGGCGGTTGTACGACATGGGGGACTCCATCGTTGTGTTGGCGACGCCCGCGAACGGCGTGCCGGTTCGGATGAAACAAGAATGGAGTTTCCGGTTTGGGATGTCCAATATATTATTTGTCGCTTACTAAGTCGTTTTACGAATGAGTGAAGCATGGCAGATCCGACGCCCGACCTGCGCCAGTGGCGCTATTTCGCAACCGTTGCCGACGAGCGCCATTTCGGCCGCGCGGCCGAACGGCTGTCGATGACGCAGCCGCCGCTGTCGCAGGCGATCCGCTCGCTGGAGGATGCGCTCGGCGTCGCGCTGTTCGTGCGCACCAAGCGTTCGGTTGCGTTGACGGCGGTCGGCGCCGCGCTGCTGCCCGACGTGCGCCGGCTGCTCGCGTCGGCCGACGCGCTGCCGCCGCTCGCGCGGCGTCTCGCGCGCGGCGAGGCCGGCTCGTTGTCGCTCGCGTTCGTATCGACCGCCGATTACGGGCTGCTGCCGGCGCTGCTACGTGCGTTCGGCGCGCGCTATCCGCAGGTGCGGCTGCAACTCGCGGAAGCGACGAGCGACGTGCAGATCGACGAACTCGTCGCGGGCCGCATCGACGCCGGGCTCGTGATTCCGCCGGTGCCGCCGCGCCACGCGGCCGGGCTGTCGTACCTGCCGGTCGTGCGCGAGCCGCTGGTGGTTGCGATGCCGGCGTCCGCCGCGCCGGATGCAGGGGAGGACGAACCGGTGCACCTGGCCGAGGTGGCCGCGCTGCCGCTGGTGATCTTCCCGCGTCGTTTGGCGCCCGGCTTTTATGACATCATTACGGGCTGCTACGGCGCGGCGGGGGAAACCCCGCGCATCGGCCAGGAGGCGATCCAGATGCAGACGATCGTCAGCCTCGTGTCGGCCGGCATGGGCGTCGCACTGGTGCCGCAGTCTCTGCGTAACCTGCGGCGCACCGGCGTGGTCTACCGGCCGCTCGCCGGCGACGCCCCCGTCGTCGAGACGGGCCTCGTGTGGCGCACGGGCGACGTGAGTCCGGTGCTCGCCGGCTTCATCGACGTCGTGCGTGCGCACGGTCTCACCGCGTGACGCGAACGTTGGCGCGCCGGCGCCGTCCAATGCGCGGTGCGGGAGCACCGTACCGCATTCGAAAACTTCATCGCTAACCCATGATCATTCACCCGAATTTCGACCCCGTAGCGATCCATCTCGGGCCGCTCGCCGTGCGCTGGTACGGTCTCATGTATCTCGTCGGCTTCATCGCGGCGATCGTCGTCGGCCGGATCCGCCTGAAGCTGCCGCACGTCGCGGCGCAGGGCTGGACCGCGAAGGACATCGACGACATGATGTTCTACGGCGTGCTCGGCACCGTGCTCGGCGGCCGGCTCGGCTACGTGCTGTTCTACAAGGCCGACTTCTACTTCGCGCATCCGCTCGACGTCTTCAAGGTGTGGGAAGGCGGGATGTCGTTTCACGGCGGCTTCCTCGGCGTGACGCTCGCGATGGTGCTGTTCGCGTGGCAGCGCAAGCGCCACTGGCTGCAGGTCACCGATTTCGTCGCGCCGATGGTGCCGACGGGGCTCGCGGCCGGGCGGCTCGGCAACTTCATCAACGGCGAGCTGTGGGGCCGCGTGACGGATCCGCATGCGCCGTGGGCGATGATGTTCCCGGGCGCGATGCGCGACGATGCGGCATGGCTGCCGAAGCATCCGGCGCTCGTCGAGAAGTGGCATCTCGCCGACGTGTTCATGCAGTACCAGATGCTGCCGCGTCATCCTTCGCAGCTCTATGAAATCGCGCTCGAGGGCATTACGTTGTTCTTCGTACTGTTCTTCTTCTCGCGCAAGTCGCGGCCGATGGGCGCCGTATCCGCGCTGTTCCTGATCGGTTACGGCCTCGCGCGCTTCACCGTCGAATTCGCACGCGAACCGGACGATTTCCTCGGCCTGCTCGCACTCGGCCTGTCGATGGGGCAGTGGCTGTCGCTGCCGATGATCATCGTGGGTATCGCGCTGATGATGTGGGCGTATCGCCGCCACGCAAAGCATGCGGCTGCGTAACCGTCGATGCAGGTGATGCATCCGGTGCGATGCCGATGGGTACGATCGGCATCGCACGCAAGGTCACCAATGAAAAACGCCGGCCCTCGGGCCGGCGTTTTTGCATCTGCCTGCGGCGGCGCGATGCGCGTTACTTCATCTGCACGGAGCCGTTGACCGTCACCGAGACGGTCGCCTTGCCGCCTTCGACCGCGATCGGCGCGCTCATCTTCGCGCTGTCCATCGGTGCCGCGGCCATCGCCATCATGCGCGGATAGGGCTGAACGTTGCGGCCGCCGCCGACGTTCACATCGCGGATCGAGTAGCTGCTGTAGCCAAAGGCCTTCGCGGCTTCGTCCGCGCGCGCGCGGAACGACTTGATCGCCTCGGTGGTGAGCTTCTGCTCGGCTGCGCGCTGCGCTTCGGGCGACAGCGAGAATTCGACGTTCGCGACCTGCATCTGGTTCGACAACTGGCCCGCGAGCTTCGAGGCCGCCGCGAAATCGCGCGATTCGAGCACGACTTCGGTGCGTCCGCGCCACGCGGAAATCTTCCCGTCGCGATCGGTGCTCGGATACACGGAGAACGCGCCGGTGTGCGCGGTAACGCCCGACACGCCCTTCGCCTGCGCAAGCGCCGCGTCGGCGCGCTGGTTCAGCGCGGACGTGAGGCTGCCCGGATCCTTCGCTTGCTGCTCGTAGAACAGCGTGATGTGGATGATGTCCTGCGGCACGTCGGCGCTGGCCTGCGACGACAGCGACAACACGCCCGCCGGCTCGGGAAAGTGCGGGTTCGCGGTTTGCGCATGCGCGGCCGGCGACGTGAGCGTCAGCGCGACGGGCACAGCGGCGGCGAGGGCGAGGGACAGCGCGAGTGCGGATTTCTTGGTCATTGTTGGACTCCTTGTGCGAGGGCGCGCACGCGGATCACGCGTGCGCGACGCGGGCGTACCGCGCGACGGAAAAACCGCCGTCGGCCAGATCGGCGGACGGCGGTTGCTTAGGTTGCGCGAATGCGCCGCGAGTTCCGTGGCGGTGGCGCGTGTTGACCGGATTTGACCTTTCGCGCATGCCTACTTCATCAGCTTTTCGGTAATGAAGCGCCATTCCGCACGCGTGACGGGCGTGATCGACAACCGGTTGCCGCGCGCGAGCACGCGCATGTCCGCGAGCTCGTCGTGTTCGCGCAGCGCCGCGAGCGGCACGAGCGGCGACTTCTTCACGAAGCGCACGTCGACGAGCAGCCAGCGCGGCGTTTCCTGCGTCGACTTCGGGTCGTAATACGGACTCTTCGGATCGAACTGGGTGGGATCGGGGTAGGGCGTCGACGACACTTCGGCAAGGCCCGCGATGCCGGGCTCGGGGCAGCTCGAGTGATAGAACAGCACACCGTCGCCGATCTTCATCGTGTCGCGCATGAAATTGCGCGCCTGATAGTTGCGCACGCCAGTCCATGGCAGCGAACGCTGCGGTGCGTTTGCGAGATCGTCGATGCTTGCTTCGTCCGGTTCGGACTTCATCAGCCAGTATTGCATGGATCGTAATCGACGCAGAAAGGGCTGCTACAAAAGGAAACGGCATCGGGAGTTCCCGATGCCGTTGGATAGGCCCCCGCCTTGGCCGCTAGGCCGGCATCCTGAACCTGGGGTTCAGAATTGGTCGCAGTTAGCAGCACTTCGGGTACATCAGACAGAGTGACGCGCGCGCCCGTGCTACAAATTTCCGCAACCGTGCACATGGCATTGGTTCAAGGAATATATGACCTTGGCGAACCAGGCAGGGAAGCTGACTGAACTGTGTTTCGTTGCGCCAATTTGACCACCGTTGATCGCCGAGATCAAGGGGAATCGACGCATCGATCAAACGTTACTGCGTCTCGTGCTGTGCGAGCACCGCGCCGAGCTGTTCGTTCATTTGATGCATTGTACGACGGATTTCCTCCGCCGGAAATGCTTCACCGTGCCGCACGCTGGTTTGCAGTCGCAGCAATTCGGATGCGAGCGACAATGCGGCCATCACCGCGATACGATCGGTGCCGCGCACCGAACTGTTCGCGCGGATCTTCGACATTTCGGCGTCGACGCGCGCGACGGCCTCGAGCAGCGCCGCTTCGGTCTCGGCCGAACAGGCGAGCCGATAGGGCTGACCGAGAATCGAGACTTCGATCTGCTTGGTGCTCATGCATGTTCTCCGTGGCTGGCCGCGTCATCGCTATCCGTACGCGCCTGCGCGTCCAGCAGATCGAGCTGGTTGTCGGCCTGCTCCGCGCTCTTCGAGCGCGGCAGTTTTTCGAGAATCGCGTTCAGTTTGACCTGGGCGTCGTCGATCTTTGCCGACAGGTTGTCGCGCTCGGCCGCGAGCGCATTGCGTTCCTCGCGCAGTTGCGCGAGTTCCGCGCGGACCGCGTCCGCTTCCGCGCGCAATTGCGCGACTTGCTCCTCGAGCGCGAGCCGTTCCGTGTGATAGCGCTTGTTCAGCGAAATCAGACGGCCAATATTTTGAGATAAGGTTTCGAGTTCGTTGAGCATCTGCTGCGTCCTCTAAAGACCCAGCATTTTAGCGCGGAATAACGCGCATTCCGACATCTGTAACGTTTCCAGTCGTAACACCCTCGCTTCTTGCCTCGAATATGCGTGTCGCGCGTGCTCCGAAACGCGCGCGGACCGCTTTCTTGACGCTCGCGCGGCCGGCTCCTAAACTGGCGCCGCCTCGGTGCTCGCGCGTGCGTCGCGCGGTTAAACGGGAAGCAGGGCGCGTACTCCGCCAGGAAAGCGCCAACCTGCGCTGCCCCCGCAACGGTAAGCGGCCGCGTCGTACGACGCAGGCCGGCTCGGGCGTGTCCGACGTGCAGGTTTCGCACGCGGGCACGGGCCACTGCGCGCGACACGCGCGGGAAGGCGAGCCGGTACGCTGCAGCCCGGATACCGGCCGAGGCGAGGGGCCCGCACGGGCTTCGTGACGCGCGGCCTGCGGGGAAGCGGGGCGCGCAGTGCTTCACGGGACTTGTCTTCGATGCTGACCCCAATCGTCCGTACTGAGTTCGGCGCGCCGCGCGGATTGTCGCTCGCCGCCGTCACGCGGACTGCCGTGCGCGCCGATTCGGCGAGATTCGCGGCGACGCGTGCCGCCGCAGTCGCCAATGTGCCGTGGCCGGCGACGATCGTATCGCGCACGCTCGCGGATGCAGCCGCGCGGCGCACCGGATTCGAGACGCCGGATCTCGCCGCGCGCGCGGACACCGACCCGATACGGCGGCTTCCACTATATTGCGCAGAACCTCGGCCGCACGCAGGTGCCGCGGCTCGCCGGATCGTCGCGACATCGAGCCGGTACGGTCGATGCACGGCTGGCTGCGATGTCGCGGGGTGCGGCTCGGCGGCCACGGGATCGTCGACGTCGCGGTGCGCGATGACATTGCCGCGTCGCGATACGTGCGTAGACGCTTCAACAACGCCCTGTTCCACAAGGATGACGAGCTTGCGTATCCCCACAACATGCCGCAGCGCTGCGACCGTGCCGCGTTCGGCCGGCGACGGCGGTCAGCCGATGCGTCGCGCGTCGCGCGCGATGCCGCGCAGCGCATGAGCGCCGCTCGGGCCGCCACGATCTGGGCCGTGCTCGTGGCCGTGGTCGCGTTGCTGTTCGTCGCGTCGCTGTCGATCGGCAGCGTGCCGATGTCGCCGTGGCAAGCGCTCGCGTCGCTCGTCCCGCATGGCGGCGATGCGCTGTTCGCCGACATCGTGCGCACGCTGCGGCTGCCGCGCGCACTCGCCGGCTTCGCATGCGGCGCGCTGCTCGCGCTCGCCGGTGCGCTGCTGCAGGTGCTGCTGCGCAATCCGCTCGCGGAGCCGTACGTGCTTGGCGTGTCGGGCGGCGCGGCCGGCTTCGCGCTCGTCGCGATGATCGCGGGTGCCGCATGGTGGCTCGTCGATGCGTCTGCGTTCGCCGGCGCGCTCGTGTCGGTCGCGCTGGTGCTCGGACTCGCGCGTCGCGAGCTGTGGCGCGGCGAATCGCGCGATGCATCGCCGCGACTGCTGCTCACCGGGGTCGTGATCGCGGCGGGATGGGGCGCGCTCGTCACGCTGCTGCTGTCGCTCGCGCCCGACGGCCGGCTGCGCGGCATCCTCTTCTGGCTGACCGGTGACCTGAACGGCGTGACGGCGCCGTGGTTCGCATGGGGCGCGCTGCTGCTGGCCGCGTGCATCGCGCTGCCCACCGCACCGCAACTGAACGTGCTGCTGCGCGGCGACGCGACCGCGCTCGCGCTCGGCGTGCCGGTCGCGCGACTGCGGGTGCGGATCTACCTCGTCGCGTCGCTGGCCGCCGCAGCGGCGGTGACGACGGCCGGCACGATCGGCTTCGTCGGCCTCGTCGTCCCGCACGCGCTGCGACTTGCGTTCGGCAACGACCAGCGCATGCTGCTGCCTGCAGCGATGCTCGCGGGCGGTGGCGGCGTGATGGCGGCCGATCTGCTCGCGCGCACCGCGATTGCACCCGCGCAATTGCCCGTCGGCGTGATGACCGCGTTGATCGGCGTGCCGGTGTTCCTGTGGATGTTGCTGAGGAGGCCGATGCGATGACGCTCACCGCAACGCGCACCGCGGGCGAC
Source organism: Burkholderia sp. Bp9016 (assembly GCF_003857765.1). NCBI lineage: Bacteria > Pseudomonadati > Pseudomonadota > Betaproteobacteria > Burkholderiales > Burkholderiaceae > Burkholderia > Burkholderia sp. Bp9016. The sequence continues at coordinate 64,686 of NZ_QTPY01000008.1, read as the reverse complement.
ATGACCTACGCTGCGGCTGGCGTGACGCTGAAGGCCGGCGACCGGACGTTGCTTGGCGGCTTCACGCAGACGTTCCGGCCGGGCGAGATCTGGTGTGTCGCCGGGCCGAACGGCGCCGGCAAGACGACGCTGCTCGCGACGCTTGCGGGGCTGCAGCCGCCGGCCGGCGGCCAGGTCGAGATCGACGGCCGGCCGCTTGCCGCATGGCCGCCCGAACAACTGGCGCAGCGCCGTGCGCTGATGCCGCAGCAACAGCACGACGCGTTCAGCGCGACGGTATTCGATACGGTGCTGCTGAACCGCTTTCCGTATCTCGGCGGCTGGGGCTGGGAGCGTGACGGCGATCGCGCGGCGGCGCGCGATGCGCTCGCGACGTTCGGGCTGGCCGCGCTCGCATCGCGCGACGTGCTGTCGCTGTCCGGCGGCGAGCGCCAGCGCGTCGCGCTGGCCGCGACGCTGTGCCAGGATGCGCCGCTGATGCTGCTCGACGAGCCGCTCGCGCATCTCGACCTGCATCACCAGATCGATTGCCTGAGCGCGCTGACCGCATGGCTCGACGCTGGCCCGCGCACGGTGCTGTTCTCGTGCCACGACCTGAATCTCGCGCGGCGTTTCGCGACGCACGCGCTGTTGCTCGACGGCCGCGGCCGTGCGTGGGCCGGCCCCGTGCACGACGTGCTGACGCCGGCGCGTGCCAGCGAGGCCTTCGGCTATCCGCTCGTGCTGATCCGCGAGAACGGCCGTGACGCGCTGCTGCCCGCGTGGCCCGAGCGGCGATGATCTTCCTTTTTTCGATGCGCGGCACCGGCCGCGCCAACGAGGCAACCTTCCGATGACGAACCCGACCGACTTCCCGCCCGCGATTGCAGCGCTCGACGACACGCTGCGCAAGCGCCTGCAGCATGTGATCGATCACAAGACCAAGCCGCCCGGCAGCCTTGGCCAGCTCGAGGCGATCGCGTTGCAGATCGGGCTGATCCAGCGTACCGAGCGGCCGCACGTGCAGCGTCCCGTGACGATCGTGTTCGCAGGCGACCACGGGATCGCGGCCGAAGGCGTGAGCCCGTATCCGCAGTCGGTCACCGCGCAGATGGTGGCGAACTTCCTGGCGGGCGGCGCGGCGATCAACGCGTTCTCCGGCGTCGCGCAGAGTGCGCTCGAGATCGTCGATGCCGGCGTCGCGTCGCCGCTGCCGGTGTCCGACCGGCTGGTGTCGCTGCCGATCGCGCGGGGCACGCGCAACTTCGCGGTCGAGCCCGCGATGACGCGCGACGAGGCGAACACCGCGCTCGCGGCCGGCGCCGCACGCGTACGCCTGCATGCATCGCTCGGCACGAACGTGATCGGCTTCGGAGAAATGGGGATCGCGAACACGTCGTCGGCCGCGTGCCTGATGAGCCGGCTGCTCGACGTGCCGATCGACGCGTGCGTCGGGCGCGGCACGGGGCTCGACGACCAGGGGCTCGCGCACAAGCGCGCGGTGCTCGGTCGAGCGCTCGTCAGGCATTCGCACGCGATCGCGCCGATCGACGTGCTCGCGACGTTCGGCGGCTTCGAGATCGCGATGATGACGGGGGCGTATCTCGCGGCCGCGAGCGAACGGATGACGATCCTCGTCGACGGTTTCATCGCGACGTCTGCGTTGCTCGTCGCGGAACGCATCGCGCCCGGCGTGCGCGACTATTGCGTGTTCTCGCATGCATCGCACGAGGCCGGACACCGGCGCATGCTCGAGCATTTCGGCGCGAAGCCGCTGCTCGCGCTCGACCTGCGGCTCGGGGAAGGCACGGGCGCGGCACTCGCGCTGCCGCTCGTGCGCGCGGCGGCCGCGTTCCTCGCCGAGATGGCGAGCTTCGAGTCCGCCGGCGTCGACAACCGTGACGCCTGAGCGCGCGCGCGGCGTGCGCGCCGAACTGCGGTACTTCCTCGTCGCGCTCGGCTATTTCACGCGCGTGCCGGTGCCGCGCGCGATCGGCTACGAGGCGGGCGATCTCGACCAGGCAGCGCGTTATTTCCCGCTGATCGGCGCCTGCGTCGGCGCGTGGGGCGCGCTCGTCTATCTCGCCGCGCTGCGCGTGCTGCCGGCGTCGATCGCGGTCGGACTGTCGATGGCCGCGACGCTGCTCGTGACCGGCGCGTTTCACGAGGACGGTCTTGCCGACAGCTGCGATGCATTCGGTGGGGGGTACGCGCGCGACGACGTGCTGCGGATCATGCACGATTCGCGGATCGGCACGTTCGGCGCGGTTGCGCTCGTGATCGCGCTTGGGCTGAAATGGCAGGCGCTTGCAGCGATGCCGCCGCTGCGCGCCGCCTGGACGATGATCGCCGCGCATGCGGCGAGCCGCGCGGCGGCGGTGAGCCTGCTGATGTCGCTCGACTACGTTCGTCCGGAAGGCAAGGCGAAGCCGGTTGCGCAGCGCATGGGCGCGCGTGCGGCATGGGTCGCGGCCGTGTTCGGGCTGCCGTGGCTGTTCTGGCCGGACTGGCGCGCGGGCCTCGCCGCGTTCGTCGCGCTCGTGCTCGTGCGCGCATGGGCCGCCCGCTATTTCGTGAAGCGGATCGGCGGGTACACGGGCGACTGTCTCGGCTTCGCCCAGCAACTGGGCGAGCTTGCAATCTACCTGGTGATGCTCGGATGGATGTCGTCCTGATTCGCCATCCGGCCGTCGCCGTCGAGCCTGGCGTCTGTTACGGACGCAGCGACGTGCCGCTCGCCACACCGGCCGAGCCTGGTGCGCTTGCCGTGCGTGATCATCTGCTGGCGCTTGGGGCGCCGGCGCCCGCACAGGTCTGGACGAGTCCGCTGATGCGGTGTTCATCGGTTGCCGATCGGCTTGCGCAGGCGCTCGACGTGCCGTTGCGTTGCGATGCGGGCTGGCAGGAAATGGACTTCGGCACGTGGGAAATGCAGCGCTGGGACGATATCGACCGCGCTGCGCTCGATGCGTGGGCGGCCGACCTGATGCATGCGTGCGCGCACGGTGGCGAGAGCGTCGCGCGGTTCGCCGCGCGCGTCGCACGAGTGGCCGACGCGCTCACGCAGGCCGACGCGCCGTACTGGGCGCTCACGCATGCGGGCGTGATTCGCGCGTTCGCCTCGCACGTGTTGCGCGTGCCGCTCGATACGTTGCTGTCGCGACCGGTGCCGACGGGCGGCGTCGTCTGGTTGCGTGCGGACGATGCGGCGCGAACCTGGGAAATCCTGCACTGGGACGAGTAGGCGATCGCGCACCGGTGTGCCGCCGGCTTGCGATCGTGCGTGCTTCGGCAGCGCAAAGGCATGCCGTCACCCGGATCAGTGTGCCGGCCGCCGTGCTCGCGCGGTGTCGAGATCCTCGCACAGCGCAGCCGCGCCCTGTACGATCCGCGGCGACGGTCGCGTCAGCAGATCGCCGTCGATCGCGAACAGGTTGTTGCGCGCCACGGCCGTCATCGCGGGCCATGCGCGCCAGCGCGCGAGGCTCGGCAGCGGCGCGTCCGAGCGTGTCGCCCCGGCGCTCGTCGTCACGATCGCTTCCGGATTCGCGGCCAGCACGGCTTCGTCGGTGACGGTCGGCACGAGCGGCTTCAGCGCGGCGAATACGTTACGGCCGCCGCACAGCGTGATCACGTCGTTGATCAGATGATCGCCGTTGAGCGTCATCAGCGGCCGGTCCCATACCTGGAAGAACATCGTGACGGGCGGACGTGTCGCGTAACGCGCGCGCAGCGCCGCGATGTCGCGCGAGAACGATGCGGCGGCGGCATCGGCCGCCGGTTCCGTGCCGAGCAGCGTACCGAGCCGGCGCAGCGACGACGCCACGTCGTCGAGATGCTTCGGTTCGCTGAAGAACAGCGGGATGTGCAGCGCACGCAGCGCGTCGATCTGCCGTTCGGCGTTGCCGTGCCGCCAGACGACGATCAGGTCCGGCTTCAGCACGGCGATCCGCTCGAGGTCGAGCGCCTTGTTGTCGCCGACGCGCGGCACGGCCTGCGCGGCGGGCGGATAGTCGCTGTACGTGACGGTGCCGACGAGCTTCGCGCCGCCGCCGGCCGCGTAGACCAGCTCGGTCGCGTGCGGGGCGAGACTGATCACGCGCTGCGCGGGCGCCGGAAGCGTGACGGTATTGCCGGCATCGTCGCGGGTCGTGACGTTGGCGTGAGCGAAGGGCGCGTGCGCGAGCGCGACCACCATTGCGAGCGGCGGCAGCCGGCGGAGCGTGCGGGCGTTCATGCGGATTCCTGTTGTAACGTCGGGACGCACTGCGCGAGCGCCTCGATCACGCGCTGCCATTCGGCTTCGCTGCCCGGCAGGCCGATGCGCACGCTCGACGGTTGCGGGAAGTGCCGCGTCCAGATCCCGTGCGCGGCGAGCGCCGCATGCAGCGCGGCCGCGCGCGGGTCGCCGGTCCAGCTGAAGAGCGGTGTCGCGCGCACCGCGAAGCCGTGCGCGCGCAACAGCGCGGCGAGCCGCCCGCCGTCCGCGGTGAGCCGTTCGCGCGCGGCGGCCTGCCAGGCACGATCGCCGAACGCGGCGCCGACCGCATGACGTGCGGGGCCGCTCACGGTCCATGCGCCGAGCGTGTCGCGCAATGCGGCGATGTGCGCCTCGCACGCGAGCACGAAGCCCGCGCGGATGCCGGCGAGACCGAAGAACTTGCCGACCGAGCGCAGCACGACGAGGCCCGCGCGATCCGCGTATTGCGCGAGCGACGGCGTGGCGCCGGTATCCGCGAACGCTTCGTCGACGATCAGCGTGCCGCCGCGTGCCGACAACTGCGCATGCCAGCCGAGCAGGCGTTCGGCCGGAACGAGATCGGCCGTCGGATTATTCGGATTCCCGACGATGACGTGACGCAGCGTCGCGGGCAGCACGTCCATGTCGATGTCGAGCGGCACGACGCGATGACCGTGACGCGCGAATGCCGGCGCGTATTCGCCATACGCGAGCGCCGCGACGCCGGCGTCGCCGGCCGGCAGCAGCGCTGGCAATGCGCGGATCGCGGCCTGGCTGCCGGCAACCGGCAGCACGTGCGCGGCATCGGGTGCGCCGTAGTAGCGGGCCGCGCATGCGGCGAGCGCGTCGCCGTCGTCGGGGAGCCGGCGCCATGCGTCGGCCGGCACGGGCGGCACCGGATAGCCGACCGGATTGATGCCGGTCGACAGGTCGAGCCACGCGTCGTACGGAATGCCGTGGCGGCGTGCGGCTTCGTGCAGGTTGCCGCCGTGCGGGATGCGTGCGTCAGACATGATGGGTAGCGAGGATGAGGGCGCCGCTCGCGACGAGCAGCGCGAGCCACAGCGCGAGCGTGCGCGTGACGAGCGACAGCGCGGCGGCGACGTGCGCGGCCGTCGCGGGCGCGCCGGTGCCGAGCGAGGGACGGTCCTCGATTTCGCCGTGATAGACGGCCGGGCCGCCGAGCTGCACGTTCAGGCTGCCGGCGCCCGCGGCCATCACGGGGCCTGCATTCGGGCTGTCCCAGTGACGTGCCTGCGTGCGCCAGCAGCGCCACGCGGCGGCGGTGTCGCCGAGCAGCGCATAGCTCGCGGCAGTGAGGCGCGCGGGAATCCAGTTCAGTGCGTCGTCCAGGCGTGCGGCGGCCCAGCCGAAGGTCAGGAAGCGCGGCGTGCGATAGCCCCACATCGCATCGAGCGTGTTCGCGAGCCGGAACAGCAGCGCACCGGGGCCGCCCGCGACGACGAACCAGAAGAGCGCGCCGAAGATCGCATCGTTGCCGTTCTCCAGCGCCGATTCGACGGCCGCGCGCGACAGTGCACCTTCGTCGGCTTCGCTCGTGTCGCGCGATACGATGCGCGCGGTCAGCGCGCGCGCGGCGTCGAGGTCGTGCCGCAGCAGCGCGGCGGCGATCGGCGCGACGTGGTCGGCGAGGCTCTTCGCGCCGAGCGCGAACCACAGCAGCGCGACGTGTAGCGCCGCTGCTAGCGGCCAGGGCAGCACGGCCGCGAGCCACGCCGCGACGGCCACCGGCGGCAGCACGGCCGCGCTCCACGCGGCGACGCCGATTGCGCGGCCGCGCCGGCCCGTGTTCATGGCGTCCTCGATGCGCGCGGCAAGCCGGCCGAACGCGACGAGCGGATGCCAGCCAGCCGGTTCGCCGAACAGGCGATCGACGATCGCGGCCGCGACTGCAAGCATCGCGACGATCGGCAGCGACAGCATCAGCATGACGGCGCTCCGGCCTTGATCTCGAGCGGCAGTCCGGCAACCAGCAGCGTCACGCGCGTCGCGAGTGCGGCGATGCGCTGGTTCAGGCGTCCGAGCTCGTCAACGTAGCGGCGCGTGACCGAGCCGAGCGGCACCACGCCGAGCCCGATTTCGTTGCTGACGACGATCACCTTCGCACGGGCGCTGCGCAACGTGTGTTCGAGTTGCGCGACCTGCGCTGCGTATTGCGCGTCGTCGAGCGGTTCGCCGTCGAGCGGGCACAGCAGGTTCGTGAGCCACAGCGTGAGGCAGTCGACGAGCAGGCACGCGCGCGGATCGTCGAGCCGCGCGAGCGTGCCCGCCAGATTGACGGGCGCGTCGGCGAAGCCCCAGTCGGCCGGCCGGCGCGCGCGATGATGCGCGATGCGCTGTTCGAATTCGGCATCGGCGGCCGTCGCGGCCGCGGTCGCAATATAGGTGACGGGGCGGCCGCTGTCGGCGGCAAGCCGCTCGGCATGCGCGCTCTTGCCCGAGCGTGCGCCGCCGAGGACGAAGGTGAGGTCGTGCTGAATCATCGCGTGATTGTAACGGCGCGCGCGTGCCGGCGCGGGCGATAATGCGGCCTTCGCTTCGCCACGACTTTGCATACGATGAACGCACCCGAACCGCAGCCGCGCGGCACGTTGATGATCCAGGGCACGACGTCCGACGCGGGCAAGAGCACGCTCGTCGCCGGCCTGTGCCGCCTCGCGCGCCGCGCGGGCGCGCGCGTCGCGCCGTTCAAGCCGCAGAACATGGCGCTCAACAGCGCGGTGACGGCCGACGGCGGCGAGATCGGCCGCGCGCAGGCGCTGCAGGCGCTTGCCGCGGGCGTCGCGCCACATACCGATTTCAACCCGGTGCTGCTGAAGCCGACGAGCGATCGCGGCGCGCAGGTGATCATTCACGGCAAGGCGCGCGCGAACCTCGATGCGCGGGCGTATCACGACTACAAGCCGGTCGCGTTCGACGCGGTGCTGGAGTCGTACGCGCGGCTGCGCGCCGGCTACGACATAGTGCTCGTCGAAGGCGCGGGCAGCCCGGCCGAGATCAACCTGCGTGAAGGCGACATCGCGAACATGGGCTTCGCCGAACGCGTGGATTGCCCGGTCGTGCTCGTGGCCGACATCGATCGCGGCGGCGTGTTCGCGCATCTGGTCGGCACGCTCGCATGCCTGTCGGACAGCGAGCGCGCGCGCGTGCGCGGTTTCGTGATCAATCGCTTTCGCGGCGATTTCAAGCTGCTCGAACCGGGCCTCGACTGGTTGCGTGCGCAGACGGGCAAGCCGGTGTTCGGCGTGCTGCCGTACCTGCACGGGCTGCTGCTCGATGCCGAGGATATGCTGCCGTCGCAGGCGCGCAGCGCCGCCGCGCGCGGCGACGCCGGCGTGCTGCGCGTGGTGGTGCCCGCACTGCCGCGGATCAGCAATCACACCGATTTCGATCCGCTGCGCGCTCATCCGCAGGTCGAATTCACGTACTGGAAGAGCGGGCCGGTGCCGGATGCCGACCTGCTGATCCTGCCCGGCTCGAAGAGCGTGCAGCGCGATCTCGCGTGGCTGCGCGAGGCGGGCTGGGACCCGGTGATCCGCCGGCACCTGCGCTATGGCGGCAAGGTGATCGGCATCTGCGGCGGGATGCAGATGCTCGGCCGCACGCTGGACGATCCGCTCGGCCTCGAAGGCGCGCCCGGCAGCGTGCCGGGGCTCGGGCTGCTCGACTTCGGCACGACGCTGCTGCCGGACAAGACGCTGAAGAACGTGACCGGGCGTCTCGCACTGCCGGGCGCGGCCGCCGTGCACGGCTACGAGATCCACATGGGCGACACGCGCGGGCCCGCGCTGGCGGCGCCTGCGCTGGAGTTGGCGGACGGCGGCGCGCCGGACGGCGTGCGCACGGACGGCGCGGTGTCGGCCGACGGGCAGATTCTCGCGACCTACGTGCATGGCCTGTTCGACGCGCCCGACGCGTGCGCGGCATTGCTCGCGTGGGCCGGGCTCGGCGGCGCGGAGCGCATCGACTACCCGGCACTGCGCGAGGCGTCGCTGGAGCGTCTGGCCGATTCGTTCGCCGAGCATCTCGACCTGGGCGCGCTGTATGCGGAATTCCGCTGACGCACGGACGCTGCGGCCTGGCTTTTTCCGCCGGATCGCATACAACTCAGGTGGGCGGAGGTCCGCCCGCAGGAGCGTGACGATGAAGGCTCGATGGTGGTTGAGCATGCTGCTCGCGGCGCTGCTGGGCGCGTCGGCGATTGCGCACGCTTGCGACGGCTACGGCCCGGGCAGTGGCCCGGCCGGCTCGGGCGACGCGACACAAGGTAGAAGCGGCGGCTGAGGTTCGCTTCAGGTATCGGCTGGCGGGGCATGATCTGTCATGCCCTTTTTTATTGCCAGATTAATTCCTGTATGGAATCAGTTAAAGCCAAATTGCTTGTTTATTGGTTTAATCAGTTCGAATAAAGTGCGATCCATCCTCATCCACTCACGAAGGAATTCGCCATGAACCCCAATCGCCTGAACGATCTTGGCGCGACACTGCTGCGCGTTGCCCTCGGCGTGCTGTACCTCGCGCACGTCGCGCAGAAGGTGTTCGTCTTCACGTTGCCCGGCACCGCGCAGTTCTTCGCGTCGATCGGTCTGCCGGGCTGGCTTGCGTACGTGACGACCTTCGTCGAGCTGGCCGGCGGCCTCGCGCTGCTCGCGGGCTTCCGCGTGCGCATCGCGGCGCTCGTGCTGTTGCCGTTCATGCTCGGCGCGGTGTCCGCGCATCTGCCGAACGGCTGGAGCTTCGCGTCGCCGAACGGCGGCTGGGAATACCCGGCGTTCTGGGCTGTCACGCTGGCCGTGCAGGCGCTGCTGGGCGGCGGCGCGTTCGCGCTCGGCGCACCGCGGGCCGCGACACGTACCGCATAAGCGGAGCGACATCGGCGCAACCCGTTCCGGTGACCCCCCGTTTGCCGATATCATCGCTCCCTGTATCCGCATTCGAGCGGCGCGTGTCACACGGCACGCGCCGCACGGCTTTTTCGGGGGAATTCATGACGGTTATCGTGGTGGCGAATCCGAAGGGCGGCGTGGGCAAGAGCACGCTGTCCACCAATCTTGCCGGCTATTTTGCGGCGCAGGGCGCATGGGTCGCGCTCGCCGATCTCGACCGGCAGCAGTCCGCGCATGCGTGGCTCGACCTGCGTCCGGCCGGGCTTCCGGCGATCGAGGCGTGGGATCTCGATCCGGATGCGCCGTCGAAGCCGCCGCGCGGCCTCGAATATGCGGTCATCGACACGCCGGCCGGGCTGCACGGCAACCGGCTGAACGTCGCGCTGCAGCTTGCCGACAAGGTGATCGTGCCGCTGCAGCCGTCGATGTTCGATATTCTCGCGACCCAGCAGTTTCTGGAGCGTCTCGCCGGCGAGAAGGCGGTGCGCAAGGGCAGCGTCGAGGTCGGGATCGTCGGGATGCGCGTCGATGCGCGCACGCGTTCGTCCGACCAGTTACACCGGTTCGTCGAAGGGCTCGGCCTGCCGGTGCTCGGCTACGTGCGCGACACGCAGAACTACGTGCAGATCGCTGCGCACGGCCTGACGCTGTGGGACGTCGCGAAGAGCCGCGTCGACAAGGATCTCGAGCAATGGCGGCCGATCGTCGAGTGGGCCGAGCGGCGCGCGCCGAAAGCGGAGAAGGCCGCCAAGGCGTCCTGAGCGCTGCGCGACTGGGGCAGTATGAAAAGGGCCTGATCGGGCATCGTGCCGGACCAGGCCCTTCGTTCGTCTGCGGCGGGGGCTACCCGGTGCGCCGCGGCACGCCGGTGGCCATGCGGATTACGTCCAGTTCTGCGTCGGCACGTGATCGCGGTGGCCCTTGATCCTGTTGCCTTCGTCGATGAACACGAGCTTCGGCTTCCAGCCGGCCTGCAGCTCGGCTTCGTCGACCATCGCGAACGCCGCGATGATCACGAGGTCGCCGAGTTGCGCACGGCGCGCAGCCGAGCCGTTCAGCGAGATCATCCCGCTGCCGCGCTCGCCCTTGATCGCATATGTCGAGAAGCGCTCGCCGTTGTTGATGTTCCAGATGTCGATCCGTTCGTTTTCGATGAGGCCCGCCGCTTCGAGCAGGTCTTCGTCGATCGCGCACGAGCCTTCGTAATGCAGCTCGCAGTGCGTGACGGCCGCGCGGTGGATCTTCGATTTGAGCATGTGGCGCTGCATGGGTGTCTCCGTGATGCGTGAGAGGCGAGGCCGGGCGGCCGTCAGATTTCCAGGTTGTCGATGAGGCGCGTCGCGCCGAGCCTGGCCGCGGCGAGCACGACGAGCGGCTCGCCGGCTTCGAGTTCGGCAGCGCTCGGCGCAATCAGGTTCGCGCGGCGGCGGATCGCGATGTAATCGGGCACCCAGCCGCGCTCGGCCAGGTGCGCGCGCGCGTTCTGCTCGAGCTTGCCGAGGTCGCGTTCGCCGCCGAGCACGCTGTCGCGCATGCGTTGCAGCGTCCTCGCGAGTTCGGGCGCTTCCCGGCGCTCGTCGGTCGTCAGGTAGCGGTTGCGCGACGACAGCGCGAGGCCGTCCTCGTCGCGCACCGTCTCGGCCGCGATGATTTCGACCGGCAGCGCGAGCTGCTGGCACATGCGGCGCACGATCATCAGCTGCTGGTAATCCTTCTTGCCGAACACGGCGACGCGCGGCTGCACGCACGACATCAGCTTCGTGACGACCGTGCACACGCCGGTGAAGAAACCGGGTCGGAACTCGCCCTCGAGAATCCCGCCGAGGTCGTCCGGCGGCAGCACGCGATACTCCTGCGGCTCCGGATACATGTCGCGCTCGGTCGGCGCGAACAGCACGTAGACATTGTCCTTCTGCAGCTTCTCGATATCGTCCTGCAGCGTGCGCGGATATTTGTCGAAATCCTCGTTCGGGCCGAACTGCAGCCGGTTGACGAAGATGCTCGCCACGACCGGATCGCCGTGCTGGCGCGCGAGACGCATCAGCGACAGGTGTCCTTCGTGGAGGTTGCCCATCGTCGGCACGAACGCCGTGCGGTTCTGTCCGCGCAGTTGGTCGCGCAGTTCCTGGATCGAGCTGATGACTTTCATGATCGGGTAGCGGGTTCCTCGCGCGTGCGCGCGTTGGCGCCGCAACTGCGGCGTCGGGGTCGAAGCGGAGAACGCCGGCGCGCAGGCGGCGCATCGGGCGTCGGCGGATTGTAGAGGATTTGGCCGCCGGATGCATCGAAAAAAGAACGATCGTTCACTTTTTAATCGGGCGCACCGCTGGCGGCGCGCGCAGCAGCGGCACGCGCCCGCACGGCGGAATCACGTAGAGTGGCGGGGCTTTAGGCGGGCAGGTACGCGAGGCGCACGTAGATCGGCGCGAACGGCTCGGGCTGCGTGATCTCGACGAGCGATTCGCGCGCGAGTTCGAGCATCGCGATGAAGTTCACGACGACGACCGGCACGCCGCGCGACGTGTCGAACAGGTCGGCGAACTCCATGAAGCGCGCGTTCTGCAGCTTGCGCAGGATCAAGCTCATGTGCTCGCGTACCGACAGCTCCTCGCGGGAGATCTTGTGGTGCTGAACAAGCTTCGCGCGCTTGAGCACGTCGGCCCACGCGGCGCGCAGGTCGTCCGAGTCGACGTCGGGAAAGCGGGGCGTGATGCTCTGCTCGATGTACACCTCGGCGCGCAGGAAGTCGCGGCCGAGCTGCGGCAACTGGTCGAGGCGCTGCGCGGCGAGCTTCATCTGCTCGTATTCGAGCAGGCGACGCACGAGTTCCGCGCGCGGATCCTCGGCTTCCTCGCCGGTGTCGGCCTTCTTGACCGGCAGCAGCATCCGCGACTTGATCTCGATGAGCATCGCGGCCATCAGCAGGTATTCGGCTGCCAGTTCGAGGTTCGACGTGCGGATCTGGTCGACATAGCCGAGATACTGCGCGGTGACCTGCGCCATCGGGATGTCGAGCACGTTGAAGTTCTGCTTGCGGATCAGGTACAGCAGCAGGTCGAGCGGGCCTTCGAACGTCTCGAGGAACACCTCGAGCGCATCGGGCGGGATGTACAGATCCTGCGGCAGCTTGAAGAGCGGCTCGCCGTACAGGCGAGCGAACGCCGCGACACCGTCGACCGTGTCGGGCGTCGAATCGGCGCCCGCGGGCGCGGCGATCGCGTCGTCCTGCCGGGCGGCGCTGGCCTCGTCGGCGGCGCTCACGTCGTCAGAAATTCTGGTAGTAGACGTAGGACGTTTGCTTCACGCGCGATTCCTGCTGCTCGGCGCGCTCGTCGAGGTCGATCGGCTGCTTGTCCCACAGCAGGGAACGGCCCTTGCGCTGCTCTTCTTCGAGCGTCGGCTTCTGTTGCTTGAGCTGGTTCAGGAATTGCGTGACGTCGGACTGATACGGCATGGCTTGGCTTTCCGTTTCGGGCGGCGCAGGAGGCGCCGGATTCTGCGAATGCAGGATTTTACCGCATCGCGGGGAACAGCCGGCGCCAATCGCGCGTCGAATCCGCTGGCCGGCGCCCGACGGGCGCCCGGGCGCGGTGCGTTGCGCGCACGCGTCAAAGCGGCGCCCGCGCTGGCGCGGCGGCCGCCCTGTGGTCAAATACAGGGTTTTCCAAAAAACACGACAACCGAGGGCGAGGTCATATTTGGCGGGTCAGGCGAACCAGCAAGCACATACGGCGCATGACGCAGGGCGGCGCACGGCCCGCCGGCGCGCACGACGTCGCGCCGCGGCCGTGGCCAGGGCAGCGCTCGTCGGTTGTCTTGCCGCGTTCGTCGCACTGCCGGCCTGCGCGAAGTACGACGTCGACATCGACGCGCCGCGCTCGATCCGCAAGCTGCTGAAGGCCCATCTCGATATTGCCCGCTTCGCGAAGCGCGACGACATCAGCGACGACCAGTTCGACTTCCTCGTGACCGCCACGCCTCAGCAGGTTCGCGACCTGACCGCGACGGCCGGCTATTTCTCGCCGATCGTGCGCACCGACGTGCGCACGCACGACGGCAAGCGCGACGTGCGCGTCGCCGTCGATCCGGGGCCGCAGACCGTGGTGTCGACGGTCGACCTGACGTTCAAGGGGCCGGTGGCTGCCGAGGATCCGAAGCAGGAGGCCGCGACCCGGTTTGCGTTCTCGCTGAAGCCCGGCGACCCGTTTACGCAGTCCGACTGGGACGGCGCGAAGGGCGCGGCGCTCAAGCAGCTGCAGTCGCGCCGCTATCTGGGCGCGAAGATCACGTCGTCGGAGGCGCGCATCGATCCGCGCACGCAGCGCGCGACACTGGCCGTCACGTTCGACAGCGGCCCGACGTTTACGATCGGCAAGGTCGACGTCGACGGCGTGCGCCGCTATCCCGAGAAGATCGTCACGAACGTCAATCCGCTGTCGGAAGGCGAGATCTACGACGTGCAGCGGATCGCCGAACTGCAGCGGCAACTGCAGAACACGCCGTACTACGCGAGCGTCGCGATCGACGTCGGCGACGACACGTCGAAGCCCGAGCGCACGCCCGTGCACGTGAAGGTCAGCGAGTTCCCGTACAACAGCATTCGCGGCGGCGTGGGTTACGCGACCGATACGGGCCCGCACGTGCAGGGCTCGTACACGTACCTCGACACGTTCGGCGCCGCGTGGCCGCTCACCGTGTCGGGCCGGCTCGACCAGATCCAGCAGTACGGTCAGGTCCAGCTGTCGATGCCGCCGGGCGAGAAAGGCTGGACCAACAGCGTGCTCGCGTCGTACACGAACACCAATGTGTCGGACACGCGTATCTACAGCGCGCGGGTCGGCGTGCAGCGCACGCGCACCGGGCAGTTCATCGACTACGCGTACTCGCTGATGTTCTACCAGGACCGGCTCGACCAGAACAGCGCCGGCCCCACCACGAGCCGCGCGCTCGTGCCGCAATGGGCGTGGACGCGCCGCAACGTCGACGATCCGCTGTTCCCGCGCTCGGGCAACCTGATCCACGCGGAGGCCGGCTTCGCGATCAAGGGCGTGCTGACCGACCAGACCTTCGTTCGCGGATACGCGCGCGGCCAGCAATACGTGCCGATCGGGCGACGCGACCTGTTCGTGTTCCGCGCGGAGCTCGGCGGCGTATTCACGAGCGGCAGCTCGACCGGCGTGCCGGCGTCGCTGCTGTTCCGCGCGGGCGGCTCGAACTCGGTGCGCGGCTACGGTTACCAGAGCATCGGCAACAACGTGGACGGCTCCGTGCTGCCGACCAAGTATCTGATGACGGGTACCGCCGAATACCAGCACTGGTTCAACCGCGACTGGGGCGCCGCGACGTTCTTCGACATCGGCACCGCGACCGATGCGTGGGGCGAGCGGGTGTTCTACCCGGGCGTCGGCATCGGCGCGCGCTGGCGCAGCCCCGTCGGCCCGATCAACGTCGATGTCGCATACGGGCTGCGTAACCGCAGCGTGCGCCCGTACCTGACACTTGGCATCGCTTTCTGACCTGTTGCCCGACCCACGACGAACCGCATGACGAAGGACCCGAACGACACGCCGCCGCCCCACGATCCGGACTCGCCCGAGCGCGCGCCCGATGCGCCGCCGCGTCGCGTGCGTGCGGGCCGCGCCGTCGCGTGGACGCTCGCGACGATCGTGCTGCTCGTCGTGCTGGCGGCCGGGCTCGTGCTGGCCGCGGCGACGACCGAGCGCGGCACGCGGCTCGCATGGCAGACGGCCGTGCGGGTGCTGGGCGGGCGGCTGACGGGGACGCTCGACGGCGGTTCGCTCGCGACCGGCGTGCGGCTGCACGGGTTCGCATGGACGAGCCCCGGCGGCGCCGGCACCGAGGTGCGGATCGACTGGCTCGACGGACGCTGGGCGCTGACCCGCGCGCCGTGGCGGCTGTCGGTCGCGTACCTGCGCGCGGGCACCGTCGACGTGCGGATCGTGCCGGGGCAGCCGGCACCGGCCACGACGCCGCAGGACCTGAGCCTGCCGCTGCAGGTGCGGATCGACGACCTGCGCATCGATCACCTGGCGATCCATGAAGGCGGCTCGACGACGCAGCTCGATCATCTGGCGCTGAACGGCCGCAGCGACGGCCGTCACCACGAACTTCTGCTCGATGGCGTCGACACGCCGTACGGCGCGCTGACCGCGCGCGTGAAGCTCGACGGCGTGAAGCCGTTCGCGCTGACGGGCGATGTGACCTATGCGGGCAAGTTCTCCAACGAACCGGTCAACGCGAGCGCGAACGTGTCGGGTTCGCTCGAAGCGCTCGTCGCGGACGTCACCGCGAGCGGGATGAAGCTGAACGGGCGCGCGCACGTCGAGGCCGCGCCGTTCGGCGCGGTGCCGCTTACGCGTGCCTCGCTCGCGTTCGATCACGTGAATCCGCAGGCGATTTCGCCAGGGGCGCCGGCCGCCGATCTCGCGGTGCGCGCCGAACTCGCGCCCGTGACCGCGCCGGCCGGCTCCGCGGCGGCGAAGGGCTTCGCGGTGACGGGCCCGGTGTCGATCGTCAACGCGAAGGCCGGCACGCTCGGCGACCATCTGCTGCCGGTCGTCGACGCGCACGCGACCGTGCATCTCGACGCGCACGCGCAGCGGATCGACGACCTCGCGCTGAAGCTGATCCGCGACGGCAGCGTGACCGGCAGCGGTACGCTGACGGGCGGCAAGGGCCGCTTCGACCTGAAGGTCGCCAATCTCGACCTCAATGCCTTCGTCGCCGAATTGCGGCCGATGCGTCTGGGCGGCCCGCTCGGCGTGACGCTCGCGGGCGACGTGACGACCGTCGATTTCAACCTGAACGACCCGAAGCTCGCGCTCGGCGCCCGCGCGAAGGTCGCGCTGACGTCGCAACAGACGGTGCTGACCGACGCGCGCGTGACGGCAGGCAAGGGCCGGATCGACCTGACCGGCGTGTTCCGCCACGACGCGCACGCGAGCTACGACGCGAAGGCGACGCTGACCGCGTTCGATCCGCTGCTGCTCGCCGCGATGAATGCGCCGAAGGCGCCCGGCGGCAAGCCGGCCGCGAAAAGCGCCAAGGCGCCGGCAAAGCGCGGCGAGACGCGCGTGTCGGGCACGTTGACGGCCTCCGGCGCGTTCGCGCCGCAGGTGTCGACGAAGGCGACGTTCAAACTCGGCGACAGCCTGTACGACGGCGTGCCGTTGACCGGCGCGGGCGTGCTGCAGCTGGCCGGCACGCGGATCCTGCCGAGCAACGCGAACCTGTCGATCGCCGGCAACCACGTCGACCTGCGCGGCAGCTTCGGCGCGCCCGGCGACCGGTTGCGCTTCGTCGTCGATGCGCCGCAGCTCGACCGGCTCGGTTTCGGCTTCCAGGGGCTCGTGCAGGCGCAGGGCGACCTGACCGGCAGCTTCGCGCATCCAAACGTGACGGCTACCTACAAGGCCGAGCACGTCGTGATCGGAGCGAACCGGATCGGCGCCGCGCAGGGCCACGCCGACATCCGCGACGGCGCGAACGGCGCGCTCGTGTTTACGGCCGACGCGACCGACATCGCGCTCGGCTCGCTGCAGCTGAAATCGCTGCGTGCGAACCTCGGCGGCACGCGCGCGAAGCACACGCTCGACGCGTCGGCGATCGGGGTGGCTGGCGGCCGCGTGATCGACCTGACGCTCTCCGCGAACGGCGGCGTGGTCGAGAACCGCGACGGGATGCGCTGGGACGGCACCGTCACGCGCCTCGCGAACCGCGGCATGCCGGCGCTCGCGCTGCAGTCGCCGCTCGCCGTCTCGGCCGGCGCCGGCCGCGTGACGCTCGGCGCGACGCGGCTCACGCTCGAAGGCGCGGCGATCGATCTGAAGTCGTTCGTGTTCGATCACGGCCAGATGCGTTCGGCGGGCTCCGTGAGCGGGGCGTCGGTCGCGCGTTTCCTGGAGGTTCGCCAGGAGTTGACGGGCCAGCGGCCTCCCGTGCGTACCGACGTCGTGCTCGATGCGGACTGGGATTTCTCGCTCGGTGCGAACGCGACGGGTTACGTGCAGGTGAAGCGGCGCGGCGGCGATGTGACGATCGAGAGCGGGCGCGGTATCGCGTCGCTCGGGCTGACCGACCTGTCCGCGCGCGCGAGCTTCGCGCCCGGCAACCGGCTCAACCTGGTGGCGCTCGCGAAGGCGAACCGGATCGGCTCGCTCGACGCGAACGTGACGGTGCCGTTCGCGCTGCGCGACGGCGTGTTCGGCGTCGCCGACGACGGCCCGCTGTCGGGCCGCATCGATGCCGACCTTCCGTCGCTGAAGGCGACCGGCAACCTGTTCGGGCCGAGCTATCTGCTCGGCGGGCGCGCGGCGCTGAAACTGACGGTCGGCGGCACACCGGCGAAGCCGAACGTGTCGGGGATGCTGACGGGCGACGATCTGTCGGCGACGCTGGTCGACCAGGGCGTGCAACTGAAGGACGGCATCGTGCGCGTGAAGCTCTCGGACAACCTCGTCGAATTCCAGCAGGTCGAGTTCCACGGCGGTGACGGGACGCTGCGCGCGATCGGTCGCGTGCGGCTCGATGGCGAGGCACCCGACCTGACCGCGAGCATCGTCGCGGACAAGCTCGAGCTGTTCGCGGCGCCCGATCGAAAGCTGTCGCTGTCGGGCAAGGCGACCGTCGCGAACGACGGGCCGCGCGGCGCGCTGTCGATCGACGGCAAGTTCGTCGTCGATCGCGCGCTGTTCGATCTGCCGGAGGACGCGGCGCCGCACCTGTCCGACGATGTCGTGATCGTGCAGCCGGACGGCACGGTGCGTGGCGAGACGCCGACGGGCACGGCGGCCGCGAAGCCGCAGAAGGTGACGGACAAGCCGGCGCCGTCGCTCGCGCCGCGCGCGAACATCGACATCGACCTCGGCAACAACTTCCGCTTCAAGGGCCACGGTGCGGATCTCGGGCTGCGCGGCACGATCACCGTGATGAGCGCGCCCGGCGTGCCGTTGCGTGCGGTCGGCAACGTACGCGTGACGGAAGGGTCGACCTATACGTCGTTCGGCCGCAAGCTCGCGATCGAGAACGGCTTCTTCACGTTCAACGGCCCGGTGTCGAACCCGGGCGTGAACATTCTCGCGATGCGGCGCAACCAGGAGGTCGAGGCAGGGGTGCAGGTCACCGGCACGATCCAGTCGCTGACGGTCAAGCTGGTGTCGGAGCCGAACGTCACGGACAACGAAAAGCTGTCGTGGCTGCTGTTCGGGCACGGCACCGACCAGGGCAACAACGTCGGCCAGCAGGGCACGATGACGGCCGCGCTTGCGCTGCTCGGCAGCGTGACCGGCAAGCGCGTCGCGCAGACGTTCGGCCTCGACGAGTTCTCGATCGGCCGCAGCGACGTCGGGCTGACCGATCCGCAGGTAATCCAGGTGTCGAAGGCGATCAACGAGCGTTTCGTGCTCGGCTTCGAGCAGGGCCTGCAATCGGCGAGCAACGCGTTCAAGGCGACGATCAACCTGACGCGCTTCTGGTCGGTGTCCGCGTATGGCGGCACGTTCCAGGGCGTCGATCTCAACTACACGCGGCGTTTCGATCGCTGGTTCTCGCGGCGCTGACGAACGGGCGGCACCCGTCGTGGCGGGAGGCGTGCCCGTTTGCTCGGCGCTTGCGACGCGTGCGGCCTCGTTTTTTTCGGCTCAGGCCGCCGCACCCGGCATCGGAGCGGCGCGCAGACATGACTCGAACCCTTCCTGCGTTTCGGCCACCGTCACGTCGACCTGCAACAATCGGCCGTGCGCGTCGATGCGCCGCGCGCGGAAGTAATGACGGTAGCGCAGCGCGGCAGCCGCCACCGGCGGCGCGATGCGCGCATTCCACGATTCGATCGCGAAGCCGTCGGCCTCGAGCCATTGCAGCAGCCGCGACACGCCCGCATCGTCGGGCGGGACGACAAGGTCGACGTCGTTCAGCGGCGCATCGGCGCCGATAGCGTTCGCGTTGCCGGCCAGGCGCCGCGCGAAGCTGCCGATCACCGTGAATGCGAAGCCGTCGCGCGTCAGCGCGGCAACCAGCGCGCGGGCCGCGTCGGCGTCGCTCGCGAGCGGCGCCTTGCGGCACACGAGCGCGTATTCATGCGTGCGATCGGTGGCGCCGGCGCCGTGTGGCGCGGGGCCGTCCGCCCGTTCGTAGATCAGCACGCGTTCCTCGTGCAGCACGAAGCGCTCGCCGAGCAGCCGCGCAACATCCCACGCGAGCGGCACGAAGCGGCCGCCGATGCGCAGGTTCTGCGCCATCGCGATGCACCAGCCGCCCGGTTCGAGCAGCGCGTGCACGCCGGCAAACACGTTGCGCATCCGTTCGAGATACGGCGCGTAATAGCCGACGCCGTACAGCTGTCCGTCGCTCGGGCGGCCGGGCAGGCCGCTGCAGCCGAAATACGGCACGCTCGTCAGGCATAGCGTGAACGGGCCGCCCGCGTCGCGCGCGGCAGCCTGCGTCGCGGTGCTCGACAGATCGCCGGCCAGCACCGGATAGCGGGGGTACGCGGCGCCGGCGCGTGCGAGCCGTTCGCGTGCGAACGCGACGCGCTGCGGGTCGATTTCGACGCCGAGCGCCGGCACGCCGCACCGCGCTGCGGCGACGAGCGTCGTGCCGAAGCCGCCGAACGGATCGACGATCCAGTCGCCCGGCGTCGCGTGGCTGCCGATGAACGGCACCATCTGCTCGACCCAGCCGCAATCGCGCACGTCGAACGAATCGCGGGCACGCAGATCGGCGGGCAGGGTGGTGTCGGCGGCCTCGTCGGTCAGGCGCAACCAGCTAGTCACGGCGGTCATCGCTGCTCCAGAGAATGTCGCGCGTCGGTTGCCAGCCCGCGCACAGGTTGCCGTTCGGGTGGAACACGAGCTTGTACACGGCGTCGCGCAATTCGTGTTCGCGCATCGCGCCGTAGTCGGAGGTTTCGAACACGACGTCGAGGCCGTCGCGATGCGCCCAGCGCGCGTTCCAGAAGTAGTAGCCGCCCGTCAGTTCGATGGGTTCGCACTGCGCGGAAAACGCGCGGTCCGCCGCGCACGCGAGCAGCAATGCGTCGATCGGAATGCGCGTGCGGTCGATATGGCGCCGCGTTGCGTTGTGCCGGTAGGTATCGGGCAGTGCCGAGAATTCGCGGAAGATCACCGAGCGGGCGCCGAGTGCGCGGGCGTGGGCGACATAGCGCAGCACGTCCGCGGGCGTCTCGATGCCGCCGCGCTGCACGATGCAGACGAGCTTGACCGGAAAGTGCTCGCGCGCGGCGACGAAGGCTGCCTCGAACGCGGGCTGGTGCATGATGCGCTGGCCGGGCCGAAAGCGCATGATCGACTGGTTCACATCGTCGCGGTCGTGATGACGGGACCATTCGAGCCACGACAGTCCGAAGCCAGCGAGCGCGGGCAGCAGTGCGTCGCGATGGTCGACGAGGCCGGCGCCGTTCGTGTACAGCACGCTGCCGTTCGCGTCCGGACCGTCGTCGCCGGCAGCGCGCAGCGTCGCGAGGAGCGACAGCAGCCAGTGCGGATCGTCCGTGTTCTCGAGCCCCGACAGCGAATACGACAGCGGCACGCCGCGCAGCGCCCGCAGCGCGCGGCGAAGCGTGTCGAAATAGTCGGCCGGCGGCCGCAGGCTCGCCGCCATCGGCCCCACCGCGGTGTCGTCGACGAGCGTTTCCGAGCAGAACCGGCAGCGTGCGGAGCAGGGCTGCGCGGCTGCGTACGGCGTGAACGTCAGCGGCTGCGCGAAGCGGAGCGTGCGGCCTGCAACGGTGTGGACATGCCATCGGCCGGCATCGGCGGGGGGCGGCTCGCGCAAGGCGAGCCACGCGAAGCGCTGCGCGAGCGTGTCGAACGCGCGGCTGCGCGCGACGAGCGGCGCGACGGCGTTTGCGTCGGCAATGGGTACGAGCGGAATCGTCATCGCCGCGCACGCATCGCGCGTGCGCGGCGAAGCGCGCGTCCGCTCGGTGGACGGGGCGTCGGGTACGTTTGTCATATCGTTGTTGTGACGAGGAGCCCGCCGCCACGGCCAGGGTCGACCGCTCGATCGACGCGGCCTTCGGAATCCGGCGGGTCCGATGCAGCCGCTATGGTAACGGAACGCGTCCGCGCGCCATGCCTGCCGGGCAGGGCATCTTCGCGCGGCGGCATGAAAAAAGCCCCGCACAAACGTGCGGGGCTTGGTCAGGCAGGCAGCCGCGTGCGCTTACTTCACGCGCATGCCGGGCTTCGCGCCGCTGTGCGGCTCGAGGATGTACAGGCCCGGTTCCGCCTTCTCGTCGGCGGCCGACGCGGCGAGCACCATCCCTTCGGACAGCCCGAACTTCATCTTGCGCGGCGCGAGGTTCGCGACCATCACCGTCAGCTTGCCGACGAGCTGCTCGGGCTGGTACGCCGACTTGATGCCCGAGAACACGTTGCGGGTCTTTTCCTCGCCGATGTCGAGCGTGAGCTGCAGCAGCTTGTCCGAACCTTCGACGGCCTGACAGGCGACGATCTTCGCGATGCGCAGATCGACCTTCGCGAAATCGTCGATCGAGATCGGGCCGTCGTCGGCGCCGTTCGCGGCGGCCGGCTGCGTGCTTGCCTTGGCGTTCTTCGCGCCCTTCGACTCCTTGGCGGCGTTGGCGCCCGCGGCAGCGGCGCCGGCGGCATCGGCCTGCAGCGAATCGCGGTTCGCGGCGAGCAGCGCATCGATCTGCTTCGGGTCGACGCGCGTCATCAGGTGCTGGTACGCCTTGATCGGCTGTGCAGACGACAGCGGCTTCGCGGCATCGGCCCAGGTAAGCGGCGCGATCCCGAAGAACGCTTCGACGGATTCGGCGACACGCGGCATCACCGGCTTCAGCGCGAGCGACAGCAGGCGGAACGCCTCGAGGCTCACGCTGCAGGTTTCGTGCAGCGCAACCGCATTGGCCGGATCCTTCGCGAGTTCCCACGGCTTCGCGCCGTCGACGTACGCGTTCACTTCGTCAGCGAGCTCCATCGTGTGGCGCAGCGCGCGGCCGTATTCACGCGCTTCATAGTTCGCGGCGATGTGCGCAATCGCATCGCGCAGCTTCGCGACGAGCGGATGATTCATCGCGCTATCTTGCACGCGGCCGTCGAAACGCTTGATCAGGAAGCCCGCCGCGCGGCTCGCGATGTTCACGTACTTGCCGACGAGGTCGCTGTTCACGCGGGCCTGGAAGTCCTCGAGGTTCAGGTCGAGGTCTTCCATCGTCGCGTTCAGCTTCGCGGCGAAGTAGTAGCGCAGCCATTCGGGGTTCAGGCCCGTGTCGATGTAGCTCTGCGCGGTGATGAACGTGCCGCGCGACTTCGACATCTTCGCGCCGTCGACCGTCAGGAAGCCGTGCGCGAACACGTTGGTCGGCGTGCGATGGCCCGAGAATTCGAGCATCGCCGGCCAGAACAGCGTGTGGAAATACAGGATGTCCTTGCCGATGAAGTGGTACTGCTCGGCGGTCGAGCCCGAGCGGATCCACGCGTCGAAGTCGATGCCCTTGCGGTCGCACAGGTTCTTGAAGCTCGCGTAGTAGCCGACCGGCGCGTCGAGCCACACATAGAAGTACTTGCCGGGCGCGCCCGGGATCTCGAAGCCGAAGTACGGCGCGTCGCGCGAGATGTCCCAGTCGGCGAGCTTGGCTTCGCCGGCATCGCCGAGCCATTCACGCATCTTGTTGGTGGCTTCGGGCTGAGCGAGGCCGCTGACCCATTCGCGCAGGAACGACTCGCAGCGCGGGTCGGACAGGCGGAAGAAGTAGTGCGTCGACTTCTTGCGCACCGGCGTCGCGCCGGACACGACCGAGTACGGGTTCAGCAGTTCGGTCGGCAGGTAGGTCGAGCCGCACACTTCGCAGTTGTCGCCGTACTGGTCCTTCGCGTGGCACTTCGGGCACTCGCCCTTGATGAAGCGGTCCGGCAGGAACATTTCCTTGACGGGGTCGTACGCCTGCTCGATCTCGCGCTCGGCGATCAGGTCGTTTTCCTTCAGCGCGAGGTAGATCTTCTCGCTCAGCACGCGGTTCTCGTCCGAGTCGGTCGAGTAGAAGTTGTCGAACGACACGCCGAAGCTGTCGAAGTCGCGCTTGTGCTCGGACCATACGCGATCGATCAGCTGCTTCGGCGTGAGGCCCTCCTTCTCCGCACGCAGCATGACTGGCGTGCCGTGCGTGTCGTCGGCGCCAATGTAGTAGACCTCGTGGCCATGCATTCGCAGCGTCCGCACCCAGATGTCGGTCTGGATGTACTCGACCAGGTGGCCGATGTGGATCTGCCCGTTGGCATAGGGCAGTGCGGACGTAACGAGGATCTGGCGGCTGCCTTGCGGCGCCGCAGCCTGCACGGAAGTGAGGTCGGATGCGGACATAGGGTCTGTAGAAGAACGGCGGAAACGACGGAGGAAACTGCGATTCTAGCAGGGGCGCGCGCAGGTCAGTCGGGGGCGGTGCCGCGGACAGGACGGCGCAAGGGGCGGGAGCGTCGGGCGGACGTGCGTGGCGGCATCGTGTTGCGGCGCAGCACGCATTTTTCGGGCAAAAAAAACCGGGGCGGATACGGCCCCGGAGCAACAACGACAAGAGGAGAATGGTGACGCGCCGGCAGCGCCAGCCGCGTACCGTAAAGACAGACCGCGGGTCGCGACAGAAGTTCGAAATTTTTTTCGATTTGTTGACGTCCCGCGGCGAGCCTTGAGCGACGGGGCTGAGCGCCCGGCGCGCGCCCCCGTTTCCTCTCGCTACGCTGCTTACTGGTGCTGCGGCGCGCGCAGGTAGATCTCGACGCGGCGGTTTTGCGCGCGGCCGGCTTCGGTCGCGTTGTCCGCGATCGGGTTCGACGCGCCCATGCCTTGGGCCGACAGGCGGCCGCCGGCGACGCCGCGCTGCACGAGCGCGTTCACGACGCTCTGCGCACGGTTCTGCGACAGCGTCTGGTTCAGCTGTGCCGAACCCGTGCTGTCCGTGTAGCCGACGATCGAGGCCGTCACTTGCGGGTTCTGGTTCAGCGTCGTCGCCAGGTCGTTCAGGAGCGGCGTGAAGGCCGGCGTGATCGCGTACTGGTTCGTCGCGAACGTCACCGAGCTCGGCACGTTCAGCTTCAGCGAGCCGTCCGGCTGCTCGGTCACTTGCGTGCCCGTCTGCGCTGCCGACGGCGCGAGCTTGTTCTTGATCGCCTGCCAGTTGTAACCCGTCACGCCACCCACCAGTGCGCCGACGCCCGCGCCGATCGCCGCGCCCTTGCCGCCACCCGCCAGTGCGCCGATACCTGCGCCCAGCGCCGCACCCGTGCCGGTGCCGACGGCCGTATTGTTGCCTTGCTGCGTGGCGCAGCCTGCCAGCAGTGCGCCGGCGAGTGCGAAGACGGACAGGCGAGTCGCGATTTTCATGGTCATCTTGGATTCCTCTCTTGGTTGAACGAGTCGACAACGACGACAAACAACAGTTACGGCTCCCTGCACGGACCGCCCGAAAAAGGAGGGCGGGCCCGCGCTCGCGGCAGCCGCGGAGGCGGCCGCATGCCCTGTTCGCCAGCGTGGCTGTTCGGACAGGGTGACGCGTCAGCCTCTACAATATAGGCGGTTGGCGGCCGATTTGGCCCCATAGCGTGCCGCACGCGAAGATTGCTCCGCCGCGCGCGTTCGCGCAATGGCGTGCAACAGATTCTTTCACTTTTCCCGCTTTTCGCAGCGTTATTTGATATTTCTTGACGTTTGCGCGCGAAAAAAACGTTTTCACGGAGTTTCGATGAGCATTGACCGGGCACAAGTCGACGCCGCACTGGCGGCTGTCGTCGACCCCAATACCGGCCGTCCGTACGCGGCGAACAAGGGCGTGCGCAACGTCGCGATCGACGGCGACGTCGTGGCGGTCGACGTGGTGCTCGGCTATCCGGCACGCAGCCAGCACGACGACGTGCGCGCGCGCATCGCCGATGCGCTGAAGGGCGTGGCGGGCGTGCGCGATGCACGCGTCGCCGTGTCGCAGGAGATCGTCGCGCACACGGTACAGCGCGGCGTGAAGCTGCTGCCCAACGTGAAGAACATCGTCGCGGTCGCATCGGGCAAGGGCGGCGTCGGCAAGAGCACCACGGCCGTGAACCTGGCGCTCGCGCTCGCCTCGGAGGGCGCATCGGTCGGCATTCTCGACGCCGATATCTACGGCCCGTCGCTGCCGACGATGCTCGGCATTCACGGCCAGCGCCCGGAGTCGCCCGATAATCAGTCGATGAACCCGCTGGTCGGCCACGGCCTGCAGGCGAACTCGATCGGCTTTCTGATCGAGGAAGACAACCCGATGGTGTGGCGCGGCCCGATGGCGACGTCCGCGCTCGAGCAGTTGCTGCGCCAGACCAACTGGCGCGAGCTCGACTACCTGATCGTCGACATGCCGCCGGGCACCGGCGACATCCAGCTCACGCTCGCGCAGCGCGTGCCGGTGACGGGTGCCGTGATCGTGACGACGCCGCAGGACATCGCGCTGCTCGACGCGAAGAAGGGCCTGAAGATGTTCGAGAAGGTCGGGATTCCGATTCTCGGTATCGTCGAGAACATGAGCATCCACGTCTGTTCGAACTGCGGCCACGAAGAGCACATCTTCGGCGCTGGCGGGGCCGAGCGGATGGCGAAGGATTACGGCGTGAACGTGCTCGGCAGCCTGCCGCTCGACATCGCGATCCGCGAGCGCGCGGACAGCGGGACGCCGACGGTCGCGGCCGAACCGGACGGTGCGCTGGCGCGACGCTACCGCGACATCGCGCGCGGCGTGGCACTGGCGATTGCCGAGCGTTCGCGCGACATGACGTCGAAGTTCCCGTCGATCGTTGTTCAAAATACGTAAAACCCTTGCGGGGCGGGGCCTCACGCTGTTTACGGCGCCGCGAGGCGCGGTATCATGGCGACTTTTCCCGGGTCCCTTTACCCGCCCGGCATGGCCGCCGTGTCGAACGGCCGCCAGCCGGCATGAGGATCGAATGAACCAACGACATCACGGCGTGCGCGCCGGCCGCGCGCGGCGCGCGCTGCTGGCCGCCGCCGCGCTGGGCCTGCTGGCCGGCTGTACTTCTTTTTCCTCGTCGCACGAAAAGCGCGCCGACGCGCAGTTGCAGCCGACCGTCGGCTCGCAGACGCGCGGCGCGGTGACGTTCGTCGAGCGCCCGGACGGCGTCCAGGTCACCTACAACCTGGTCGGCCTGCCGCCAAACAGCGATCACGCGCTGCAGGTGCACGAACGCGGCGACTGCAACGCGGGCGACGGTTCGAGCGCCGGCCAGGTGTTCGCGCCAGCCGCCGACCGGCTGCGCGCGGGCGCGCGCGTCGCCGGCGACCTCGGCAACATCCATGCGGACGCGAACGGCGTCGCGGCCGGTTTCATCGTCGCTCCCGATCTGGCCCTCGATGGCGTGCGCTCCGCGCAGAACCGCGCGGTGCTGGTCCACCACGACTCCAGCGATTCCGCGTTTCCGCAGCACGGCGCGGGGCCCGCGCTCGCGTGCGGCGTGATCCGTTGACGGCCGCTGCGTGCGCGAGCCGATGATCGCGTAAAATGTGCGCCTTTCCGGGTCGCTGCCTCGCGCCAGTGGCCCTTACCGATTGTCACGCAGCGTTTCCAGGCGCCCCGATATGAAACGACCCCAACGCTCACTTCGTTCGCTGTCCCCCGAGGGGACGGCCAGCCTTCTTGGGACGGCCCGGCGGAGGCTGGCATGAGCATCAAGTCCGACAAGTGGATTCGGCGCATGGCCGAAGAGCACAAGATGATCGAGCCGTTCGTGCCCGATCAGGTTCGTGCATCCGAGGACGGTCGCAGGATCGTCAGCTACGGCACGTCGAGCTACGGCTACGACATCCGCTGCGCGGACGAATTCAAGATCTTCACGAACATCAACTCGACGATCGTCGATCCGAAGAACTTCGACGAGGGTTCGTTTGTCGATTTCAAGGGCGACGTGTGCATCATCCCGCCGAACTCGTTCGCGCTGGCCCGCACCGTCGAATATTTCCGCATCCCGCGCACCGTGCTGACCGTCTGCCTCGGCAAGTCGACTTACGCGCGCTGCGGGATCATCGTCAACGTGACGCCGTTCGAACCCGAGTGGGAAGGCTACGTCACGCTGGAATTCTCGAATACCACGCCGCTGCCGGCGAAGATCTACGCGAACGAAGGTGTCGCGCAGGTGCTGTTCTTCGAAAGCGACGAGGTGTGCGACGTGTCGTACGCCGATCGCGGCGGCAAGTATCAGGGTCAGCGCGGTGTCACGCTGCCGAAAACCTGATCTGGTTGCATAACGTCTCACCAGTTTCCGGGTGACCGCTGCGCGTGACGCGCCGCGGTCGTTCTTTTTGGAGAATCGCCCATGAAGTTTCGTTTCCCCGTCGTCATCATCGACGAAGATTTCCGCTCCGAGAACATCTCGGGCTCCGGCATCCGGGCGTTGGCCGAAGCGATCGAGAAGGAGGGCGTCGAAGTCCTCGGCCTCACGAGCTACGGCGATCTGACGTCGTTCGCGCAGCAGTCGAGCCGCGCGTCTTGCTTCATCCTGTCGATCGACGACGACGAACTCATGCTCGGCGAAACGGGCCCGGACGGCGAGCTGCCCGAACTGGCGACCGCGATCATCGAGCTGCGTGCGTTCGTCACCGAAGTGCGCCGCCGCAACGCGGACATTCCGATCTTCCTGTACGGCGAGACGCGCACGTCGCGCCATCTGCCGAACGACATCCTGCGCGAGCTGCACGGCTTCATCCACATGTTCGAGGACACGCCGGAGTTCGTCGCGCGCCACATCATCCGCGAGGCGAAGGTCTATCTGGACTCGCTCGCGCCGCCGTTCTTCAAGGAGCTGGTGAAGTACGCGGACGAAGGCTCGTACTCATGGCACTGCCCTGGCCACTCGGGCGGCGTCGCGTTCCTGAAGAACCCGCTCGGCCAGATGTTCCACCAGTTCTTCGGCGAGAACATGCTGCGCGCGGACGTGTGCAACGCCGTCGACGAACTCGGCCAGCTGCTCGATCACACGGGCCCGGTCGCGGCGTCCGAGCGCAACGCGGCGCGCATCTTCAGCGCGGACCACCTGTTCTTCGTGACCAACGGCACGTCGACGTCGAACAAGATCGTCTGGCACGCGACGGTCGCGCCTGGCGACATCGTGCTGGTCGACCGGAACTGCCACAAGTCGATCCTGCACGCGATCACGATGACGGGCGCGATCCCCGTGTTCCTCACGCCGACGCGCAACCACTTCGGCATCATCGGGCCGATCCCGCGCGACGAATTCAAGCCCGAGAACATCCGCAAGAAGATCGAGGCGAACCCGTTCGCGCGCGAGGCGCTGCGCCAGAATCCGGACCTGAAGCCGCGCATCCTGACGATCACGCAGAGCACCTACGACGGCGTCGTCTACAACGTCGAGATGATCAAGGACCTGCTCGGCGACCTGCTCGACACGCTGCACTTCGACGAAGCGTGGCTGCCGCACGCGACGTTCCACGACTTCTACCGCGACATGCACGCGATCGGCGACGGCCGTCCGCGCACGGGCGCGCTCGTTTTCGCGACGCACTCGACGCACAAGCTGCTCGCGGGCATCTCGCAGGCGTCGCAGATCGTCGTGCAGGATTCGGAGAACCGCACGTTCGACAAGCACCGCTTCAACGAGGCGTACCTGATGCACACGTCGACGAGCCCGCAATACGCGATCATCGCGTCGTGCGACGTCGCGGCCGCGATGATGGAGCCGCCGGGCGGCACCGCGCTCGTCGAGGAGTCGATCGCCGAGGCGATCGACTTCCGCCGCGCGATGCGCAAGGTCGACGCCGAATACGGCGACGACTGGTTCTTCAGCGTGTGGGGCCCGGACGACCTGTCCGAAGAGGGCATCGGCTCGCGCGAAGACTGGATGCTGAAGCCGAACGACCACTGGCACGGCTTCGGCCCGCTCGCGGAAGGCTTCAACATGCTCGACCCGATCAAGGCGACGATCATCACGCCGGGGCTCGACGTCGACGGCGAGTTCGGCGAGACGGGCATCCCGGCCGCGATCGTCACGAAGTACCTGGCCGAACACGGGATCATCGTCGAGAAGACCGGCCTGTACTCGTTCTTCATCATGTTCACGATCGGCATCACGAAGGGCCGCTGGAACTCGATGGTGACCGAGCTGCAGCAGTTCAAGGACGACTACGACAACAACCAGCCGCTGTGGCGCGTGCTGCCCGAATTCGTCGCGCAGCATCCGCGCTACGAGCGTGTCGGCCTGCGCGACCTGTGCACGCAGATCCACGACGTCTACCGCGCGAACGACATCGCGCGCCTGACGACGGAGATGTACCTGTCGGACATGGAGCCGGCGATGAAGCCGTCGGACGCGTTCGCGAAGCTCGCGCACCGCAAGATCGACCGCGTGCCGCTCGACGAGCTCGAAGGCCGCGTGACGAGCATCCTGCTCACGCCGTACCCGCCGGGCATTCCGCTGCTGATCCCGGGCGAGCGCTTCAACAAGACGATCGTGAACTACCTGCGGTTCGCGCGCGATTTCAACGAGCGCTTCCCGGGCTTCCACACCGATATCCACGGCCTCGTCGCGGAAGAGGTGAACGGCCGCGTCGAGTACTTCGTCGACTGCGTGCGCGACTGATGGCGGCGCGTGGACGAATCCGGGCGATGCGCGCGGCGCTGGCCGCGCTCGTCGTCTGGGCGACGTGGCTGGCGGGGCCGATCGGGTTGAATGCGGCGCACGCGGAAGTGGCCGCTGCCGACCCGATCGACGTCGCGATGCGGCAGTGTTTCGCACGGCGCGACCGGTCGTCGACGGCCGGCCAGATCCAGTGCATGGGCGAAGCGCAGCAGCAGTGGCAGGCCGTGATGGATGGCGCATACCAGCGCCTGTCGAAGGATGCGCCGGCCGACGTGAAGCGCGGCTGGCAGGACAGTCAGCGCCGCTGGGTCACGTGGCGCAAGGATGAACTGCATCTGCTGAAGGCGGTGTACGACACGACGCGCGGGAGCGCATACACGATGTCCAGCGCCGACATGCAGCTGCAGCCGGTGCGCGATCGCGCGCTCGCGCTGCGCGCGGCGGCCGACCGTTATGCGCCGCCGGCCGCCGTGCCGGTCGCGGCGACGAGCGGTGCGCAGGGCGGCGCGAGCACGGCGCAAGGCGCTGCCGCGGCAGCCGGCGGCAAGCCGGCGAATGCCGCGCGCGACCCGGCGATCCAGCGCGTGCGGCCGTGCGTGCAGGATGCCGCGTGCGAGCACGCGGTATTCGACCTGAACCGCTATTACCAGAAGCTGCGTCGCAAGATGCCTGCGCATTCGGCCGCGACGCTCGTGCGCGCGCAGCGCGCGTGGGTGGCGTTCCGCGACGCGACGGCGCCGCTCGTCGGCGAGGACGGGCGGGTCGACCTGATCGGCGCGCGCATCGCGACGATGAAGCGGCTGTCGGAGACGGCCGGCAACAAGTAACGCGCGGGTCGCGACGGCGATCGTGCGTGACAACGCGAAACGGGCACCCTAGGGTGCCCGTTTGGCATTCGGGACGCTGCGTGACGTGCTTACGCGGATTGCTGCGTATCGAGGCGGCCGAACCACGACGGCACGAGCGCGACCGCGTCGTCGAGCGATGCGAGTACGTGCAGGCTCAACGCGACGATCTCGGGCGTGGGCGTCTTCAGGTCCGGTACGGTGACGACCGATGCGCCGGCGCCGGCCGCCGACTGCGCGCCGAAGTCGCTGTCCTCGAATGCGACGCATGCCTGTGCCGGCACGCCGAGGCGTTCGGCCGCGAGCC
Source organism: Burkholderia sp. Bp9016 (assembly GCF_003857765.1). Taxonomy (NCBI): domain Bacteria; kingdom Pseudomonadati; phylum Pseudomonadota; class Betaproteobacteria; order Burkholderiales; family Burkholderiaceae; genus Burkholderia; species Burkholderia sp. Bp9016. The sequence continues at coordinate 33,781 of NZ_QTPY01000008.1, read as the reverse complement.
GGTAGACGGCCGGGTCGGGCTTGCCGCGCGAGACTTCGTCGCCGCCCGCGATCGCGCGAAAGAACGGCAGCACGCCGACCGCATCGAGTCGCGCACGGATCACGTCGCGTGCGGACGACGATGCGACCGCGCACGGAATGCCGGCCTGTGCGAGCGCCTCGAGCAGCGCGAGTGCGCCGGACTTCAGCGGAAACTTCGGATGGGGTTCGGGCGCGGCAAGCTGTTCGCGCACGCGGGTGCGCACGGCGTCGAACGTGTCGGGGTTGCCGATCAGTCGCGCGAGGATCACCTGGCCCTCGGCGAACGAGCGGCCGACGATCTGCAGGTAGTCGATCTCGGTCAGCACGACGCCGTGGGCGTTCGACACGTCGATCCACGTGTTCATGATGGTCCGCTCGGAATCGACGAGCAGGCCGTCCATGTCGAAGAGCGCGGCGGAGAAAATCATCGGCGGTATCCGGGAAGCGGGGAAGGCGACGGGCGGTGCGACGGCCGCCCGGATGAAAAACGGACGCCGAAGGCGTCCGTTCGTGACAGCAGGCTTACTTGCCGAGCGCGGCGCGGGCGGCCTTGACCGCCGCACGCACCTGGTCGGGCGCGGTGCCGCCCGGGTGATTGCGGCTCGCGACCGACCCTTCGAGCGTCAGGTAGCCGAACACGTCGTCGCCGATCAGGTGCGCGACGTTTGGCAGTTCCTGCTTCATCTCGTCGAGCGTCAGGTCGGCGAGATCGATCCCGCGGTCGTCGCAGATCTTCACCGCGTGCGCGACGGCTTCGTGCGCGTCGCGGAACGGCAGGCCGCGCTTCACGAGGTAGTCGGCGAGGTCGGTGGCGGTCGAGAAGCCCTGCAGCGCGGCCGCGCGCATCGCGTCCGGCTTCACGGTGATGCCCGCGACCATTTCCGCGAAGATCCGCAGCGTGTCGGCGACGGTGTCGACCGTGTCGAACAGCGGTTCCTTGTCTTCCTGGTTGTCCTTGTTGTACGCGAGCGGCTGGCCCTTCATCAGCGTGAGGAGCGCGATCAGGTGGCCGTTCACGCGGCCGGTCTTGCCGCGCGCGAGTTCGGGCACGTCCGGGTTCTTCTTCTGCGGCATGATCGAGCTGCCGGTGCAGAAGCGGTCGGCGATGTCGATGAAGCCGACGCGCGGGCTCATCCATAGCACGAGCTCTTCGGAGAAGCGCGACACGTGCGTCATCACAAGCGCGGCTGCCGCCGTGAATTCGATCGCGAAGTCGCGATCCGACACAGCGTCGAGCGAGTTCGCGCAGATGCCGTCGAAGCCGAGCGTCTTCGCGACCGCGTGACGGTCGATCGGGTAGCTGGTGCCCGCCAGCGCGGCCGCGCCGAGCGGCAGGCGGTTCACGCGGGTGCGGCAGTCGCGCATGCGTTCCGCGTCGCGCGTGAACATTTCCACATAGGCGAGCAGGTGATGGCCGAACGTGACGGGCTGCGCGACCTGCAGGTGCGTGAAGCCCGGCATGATCGTGTCCGCGTTCGTCTCGGCGAGGTCGATCAGTGCGCCGCGCAGGTCGGTCAGCAGGCCGCCGATGCGGTCGATCTCGCCGCGCAGCCACAGACGGATGTCGGTCGCGACCTGGTCGTTGCGCGAGCGGCCCGTGTGCAGGCGCTTGCCGGCGTCGCCGATCAGCGCGGTCAGGCGCGCCTCGATGTTCAGGTGGACGTCCTCGAGGTCGAGCTGCCATTCGAATTCGCCGCGCTCGATCTCGCCCTTGATCTGTGCCATTCCGCGTTCGATCGCGGCGAGGTCGTCGGCGCTGATGATCTTCTGCGCCGCGAGCATGCTCGCGTGCGCGAGCGAGCCGGCGATGTCGACGAGCGCGAGGCGCTTGTCGAAAAATACCGACGACGTGTAGCGCTTGACCAGCTCCGACATCGGTTCCGAGAAGCGGGCCGACCAGGCCTCGCCCTTTTTGTGCAGTTGGGACGTCATGGCGATTCTTCGAAGGGGAGTTGGGCGGCGTGCGCCGCCGAGGGAATCCCGCGATTCTAACATTCGCGGGGCGGCCCGCCGGCCTTTGCCGGCGCGGGCCGCTCGCTCAGTCGCGCACGAGGACCACGAGCTTCAGGTCTTCCCGGTGCGCGGGCTTCAGCGTGATCTGCTGGTACACGAGGCGGCCGTCGGCCGGGTGATCGAACTCGCGCAGGCCGCCTTCGCGCTCGAACACGTCCTGCGACGCCCAGTACTGCGCGAACGCGTCGCTGCCGGCCATCAGCGCGTCGATCAGCGCGCGGGTCGGCGCGTCGGCCAGGTGGCGGATCGAGTCGGCGCGGAATTCGGCCGCGAGGCGTCGCGCACGGGTTTCCCAGTCGACGATCAGCGTGCGCGCGGCCGGCGACATGAACGTGAAGCGCAGCAGGTTGCGGTCATGCTCGCCGTCGAGCCAGCCGGCAAACAGCGCCGCGGCCGGTACGTTCCACGCGAGCGCGGTCCATTGGCGGTCGAGCACGTAGGCGGGCGTGGCGATCGCGGCGACGGTCGCCGCGAGCGTCGGCGGCAGGTCGCCGGCCGCGACGTCGGGCTCGGCCGGGTCGCGCTGCGCGGCCAGCTCGAACAGGTACGCGCGCTCGGCCTTCGACAGCTGCAATGCGACGGCGATCCGGGCGAGCGCGTCGGCCGACGCCGACACCGGGCGGCCCTGCTCGATCCACGTGTACCAGGTCGGGCTGACGCCGCAGAGCTGCGCGACTTCCTCGCGCCGCAGGCCCGGCGTGCGGCGGCGCGGGCCGGGCGGCAGGCCGACGGCTTGCGGCGACAGCCGTTCGCGGTGCGCGCGGATGAATTCGCCGAGCGCGCGGGCGGGCGTCTCGTCGAGTGGCGGGGTGGGGGCGGAGGACGACGGGTTCATGCGAAAACGGCCGAAACGACGAAAAGGGAAAAAGGCGCTGGGCGCGGCGAGAATCAGGCAGGTGTAACGAATACCAGAATAACTGCTTAACTTGTACTGGTACAAGCGCGGCCCTATTGTAGCGATTCGCGCGCTGGCAGGCAGCGAGCGCCCCCACCAAAAGAAGGAGCGAACGATGAAACACCACGACCAGGTCGCCGATGCATTCGGCACGACGGCCGCCGCCTACCTGACGAGCACGGTCCACGCGACGGGCGCCGATCTGCAGGCGCTGGCCGACGCCGTGCGCGCGACGCCCGATGGCGCGGTGCTCGATCTCGGTTGCGGCGCGGGCCACGCGAGTTTCGCGGTCGCGCCGCACGTGCGCGACGTGGTCGCTTACGATCTTGCCGCGCCGATGCTCGCGACCGTCGACGGCGCCGCCCGTGAGCGCGGGCTCGCGAACGTCCGCACGCAGCAGGGCCCGGCCGAGCGGCTGCCGTTCGACGCGGGGACCTTCGACTGGGTGGTGAGCCGGATGAGCGCGCACCACTGGCACAACGTGCGCGCGGCGCTCACCGAGGTGCGTCGCGTGCTCAAGCCGGGCGGCCGCGTGCTGATGATCGACATTGCGGGCAACGACCATCCGCTGCTCGACACGTATCTGCAGGCAGCGGAAGTGTTGCGCGACGCGTCCCACGTGCGCGATTACCGTGCCGACGAGTGGCTCGCGATGTTCCGCGGCGCCGGGTTCGATGCGCACGTGGAGAGCCGCTGGCGCCTGCCGATCGATTTCGATACGTGGGTCGAGCGCATCCGCACGCCGGCCGACAGCGTCGCGGGCATCCGCGCGCTGTGGGCGCACGCACCCGACGAGGTGCGCGCTTACTATGCGGTGCAGGCGGACGGATCGTTCGAGCACGACGCGTTGCTGATCGACGCGCACTGAGTGCGCGGCGCGGCGGCTCGCACCGTCGCGCTTGCCGATGAAAAAAGCCTCGATACGCGCGGGCCGCGTATCGAGGCTTTCGATCTGCACCGCCGGCCGGCGCGGGGCGAACCCGCGCCGCACGTGGATCAGCCCGTATTGCGCAGGCCGGCCGCGATTCCGTTGATCGTCAGGTGAATCCCGCGCCGCAGCCGCGCGTTCGTGTCGCCCGCGCGGTGACGCTTGATCAACTCGACCTGCAGGTGGTTCAGCGGATCGAGATACGGGAAGCGGTTCTTGATCGAACGCGCGAGCAGCGGGTTGGTCGCGAGGCGGCCTTCGTGCCCCGTGATTTCCGCGAGCGCCTGCGACGTGCGCTCCCATTCCGCGACGATCCGCTCGAACACGTGCTTGCGCAGCTTGCGATCGGCAACGAGCTGCGCGTAGCGCGACGCGACCGCGAGATCGGTCTTCGCGAGCACCATGTCCATGTTCGACAGCAGGTTCGCGAAGAACGGCCAGGTCTTGTTCATCTTCCTGAGCAGCGTGACGCGCTTCGCGCGTTCGGCCGCGTCCTGCGCGCCGTCGAGATACGCGCTCACCGCGCTGCCGAAGCCGTACCAGCCCGTCAGCAGCAGCCGGCACTGCCCCCACGAGAAGCCCCACGGAATCGCGCGCAGATCCTCGATCCTGCGGTTCTTCGGATCCTGCAGCTTGCGCGACGCCGGACGGCTGCCGATGTTCAGCTCGGCGATCTCGGTGATCGGGGTCGACGAGAAGAAGTAGTCGGTGAAGCCCGGCGTTTCATAGACGAGCGCGCGATACGACGCCATCGCGGCATCGGACAGCGTCTGCATTGCGGCTTCGAACGCGGGCAGTTGCGCGGGCGCGTTCGACTGCGGCAGCAGCGACGCCTCCAGCGTGGCGGCCACGACCGTTTCAAGGTTGCGCCGGCCGATCTCGGGGTTCGCGAACTTGCTCGCGATCACCTCGCCCTGTTCGGTCAAGCGGATCTGGCCGTTCACGGTGCCCGGCGGCTGCGACAGGATCGCCTGGTAGGTCGGGCCGCCCCCGCGGCCGACCGTGCCGCCGCGGCCGTGGAACAGGCGCAGCGTGATCTTGCGTTCGCGGAACAGGTCGACGAGCGCGAGCTCCGCGCGATACAGCTCCCAGTTCGACGTGAGGAAGCCGCCGTCCTTGTTGGAGTCCGAGTAGCCGAGCATCACTTCCTGTTCGGCGCCCTGGTGCGCGATCAGCGCGTCGACGCCCGGCAGTGCGAAGTACTCGCGCATGATGCGCGCGGCGTCGCGCAGGTCGGGGATCGTCTCGAACAGCGGGATCACCATCAGGCCGCTTTTCGCGTTGCCGCCGAGCGTGCCGTCGAGCAGGCCCGTCTCCTTCTGCAGCAGCAGCACCTCGACGAGATCGCTGACGGTTTCCGTGTGCGAAATGATGTAGTTGCGTACCGCGCGCGGACCGAACTGCGCACGCACGTCGCGCGCCTTCTCGAACACGCCGAGCTCGCTTTGCGCGAGCGCCGAGTATTCGAGGTACGGCGAGCGCAGCGGACGCGGATCGGCGAGCGCGGCGAGCAGCACGCGCAGCTTGTCTTCCTCGGCGAGCGCCGCGTAGTCGGCTTCGACGCCCGCACGCGCGAACAGCTCGGCGACCACGGACTCGTGGATGTCGGAGCTCTGGCGCAGGTCGATGCTCGCGAGGTGGAAGCCGAACACTTCGGCCGCGCGCATGAGCGGCGCGAGGCGCGGTGCGGCGAGCGACGTGCCGTGATGCTCGTCGAGCGATGCGGTCAGCACCTTCAGGTCGGCGACGAACGCTTCGGAATCCGCGTACGGCACGGCGCGTACCGGCGGCGCACCGCGGCCCGCGCTGCGCACCGGCACCGTGCCCTCGCCGAGACGCACGCGCGCGCTCGCGGCGAGTCGCGTGTAGATGCCGATCAGCGCGCGGCGATACGGTTCGTCGACGCGATGCGGCGACTGGTCGGGCGATGCCGCCGCGAGCGCCTTCACCGCGTCGTTCGCGCCGACCAGCAGGTTCGATACCGACAACTCGGCGCCGAGCTTGTGCACTTGTTCCAGATAGTGTTCGAGGATCACCGCGGCCTGGCGGGTGATCGCTTCGTCGAGCGTCGGGGCCGTCACGTTCGGGTTGCCGTCGCGGTCGCCGCCGATCCAGCTGCCCATCTGGAAGAACGCGGGCACGCGCGCTTGCAGGCCGTGCTCGGCGAGCGCGGCCTCGATGTCGCCGTACAGCGCCGGCAGTTCGTCGAGGAATGTCGCGCGGTAGTACGACAGCGCGTTCTCGATCTCGTCGCCGACCGTCAGGCGTGCATCGCGCAGCATGCGGGTCTGCCACAGCGCGGTGACGCGCGCGCGCAGCATCGATTCGTTGTATGCGCGTTCGCGCGCGGTGAGCGGCTGGTCGCGCTCGGCGAGCAGGCGTGCGATGTCGTGCTGCGCATCGAGGATGCTCTTGCGCTGCACTTCGGTCGGGTGAGCGGTCAGCACCGGGACGATCAGCGCATCGTCGAAGAAGCGCTGCAGCAGGCGCTTGGACGCGTTGCCGGTGGTCTTCAGCTGTTCGAGCGCGTACGCGACGGTGCCGGGCTGCGGCGTGGAACCGGCCAGCGCGTGGATGCGGCGGCGGCGGTTGTGGTGGCGGTCTTCCGCGATGTTCGCGAGGTGCGAGAAATAGCTGAACGCGCGCACGACGCTCACCGTCTGCTCCGGCGTCAGCTTGCGCAGCTTCTTCTCGAGTGTCTGCGCGGCCTCGCTGTCGTCTTCGCGGCGAAACTTCACCGCCGTCTGGCGAATGGTTTCGACGACGTCGAACACCGTGTCGCCTTCCTGCTCGCGCACCACGTCGCCGAGCAGGCGGCCGAGAAAGCGGATGTCTTCGAACAGCGGGCCGTCCTTGTCCTCGCGTGTACGGGCGCCGGGCTTCGATGCGCGGGCCGCCGGACCGGCGGTCTTGATGGTGCGTTTTGTCTGACGTATCGGGTCTTTCGGTTTCGTTGCCGTTTTCGCACGGCCGTTCGCGGCAGTGGCGACGGTGCCCGTCTGGGCGTCGGAGGAGGGCAGGGCAGCATTGCGGCGCGCCGTACGCGCCGATCCGGAAGACTTCACGATGGGTTTCCTTGGGAAAGCTCGAGTCAAAAGGGACTGCGGGGACTGCGGAAACTACGGGAACTGCGGTCAAGCAACCAGCTACGTGCGGCACATTCGCGCATCGGTGTCGCCGCCCGCGCCGAAGCGCGGCGGGCGCAGGCTCCGGGCCCGGGCGGGCTGGGGCGTGCGTGCTACCATTGTTCGATCTTCAATCCCGTCCTTCGATGTTCCAGCAATGAATTCCGAGATTCCTGCGGCAGGGCCGCGACAGACGCAGCCGCCCGCGACGCTGACGATTGCTTCGCGTGAGAGCCGCCTGGCGATGTGGCAAGCCGAACATGTGCGTGATGCGCTGCGCAAATTATATCCAGCTTGTGACGTGAAAATCCTCGGGATGACGACCCGTGGCGATCAGATTCTCGATCGTACGCTGTCGAAGGTCGGCGGCAAGGGCCTGTTCGTGAAGGAACTGGAGAATGCGCTCGCCGACGGTCGTGCCGATCTGGCCGTGCATTCGCTGAAGGACGTGCCGATGGCGCTGCCCGACGGTTTCGCGCTGACGGCGATCATGGAGCGCGAGGATCCGCGCGACGCGTTCGTGTCGAACGACTACGCGTCGCTCGACGCGCTGCCGGCCGGCGCGGTCGTCGGCACGTCGAGCCTGCGCCGCGAGGCGATGCTGCGCGCGCGCTATCCGCACCTCGACGTGCTGCCGCTGCGTGGCAACCTCGACACGCGCCTGTCCAAACTGGATCGCGGCGATTACGCGGCGATCATCCTCGCGGCCGCGGGCCTGAAGCGCCTCGGCCTGGAAGCGCGGATCCGCGCGCTGATCGATGTCGAGGACAGCCTGCCGGCCGCCGGTCAGGGTGCGCTCGGCATCGAGATCGCCGCGCACCGCGCCGACGTCGCGGCGTGGCTGGCACCGCTGCATGACCGCCAGACCGCGCTCGCGGTCGAGGCCGAGCGGATGGTGTCGCGTGCGCTCGGCGGCAGCTGCGAAGTGCCGCTCGCCGCGCATGCGGTGTGGCGCGCGGGCGAACTGTACCTGACGGGCCGCGTGTCGACGACCGACGGCCAGCGCGTGCTGACGGCCGACGAGTGCGGAGCCGTCATGACGGTTGCCGATGCGCTTGCGCTCGGCCGCGCGGTGTCCGACGCGCTCGAGTCGCAGGGCGCGCTCGACATCGTCAACGCACTGCTCGCCGCGTCGCAGGCCGGCAAGGGCGACGCCTGATGGCGGGCGGCGCGCGCGCGTTCACCGCCGTCCTGACCCGCCCGGACGGCCAGTCGGCCGCACTCGCGTCGCAGCTGGCCGAAGCCGGCTGCGACGTGCTCGAATTTCCGCTGATCGACATCGCGCCGGTCGACGATCCGGCGCCGCTCGACGCCGCGCTCGCGGCGCTCGCCGACTACGCGCTCGTGATCTTCGTGTCGCCGAATGCGATCGAGCGCGCGCTCGCGCAGTACGGTGCCATCTGGCCGAATGCGTTGCCGGTCGGCGTCGTCGGGCCGGGCAGCGTCGCCGCGCTCGAGCGCCACGGCATCGCGGTGCCCGCGCATCGCGTGATCGCACCGCAGGTGCCTGCCGACGGCGGCGTCCCTCATTACGATTCCGAAAGCCTGTTCGCGAGCATCGAGGCCGCGTTCGGCGGCGCGCAGGCGCTCGCCGGCAAACGCGTGCTGATCGTGCGCGGCGACGGCGGGCGCGAATGGCTCGCCGAGCGCCTGCGCGAAGCCGGTGCGGACGTCACGCTCGTCGCGGCTTACCGGCGCGTCGTGCCGGAGCCGCGCGTGGCCGTGTGGGAGCGCGTGCATGCGCTGCTCGCCGGCGCGCCGCATGCGTGGCTCGTCACGAGCTCGGAAGGCGTGCGCAACCTGCACGAACTCGCCCGCACGCACCTGAACGACACGGAGATCGACGCGCTGAAGCATGCGCCGCTCGTGACGCCGCACCCGCGCATCGAGCAGACCGCGCGCGCACTGGGTTTTGATAGGATTACGCTGACCGGCGCGGGCGATGAGCGCATCGTCCGCGCGTTTCGAACGATGGCCGACGAGGCCGTCCAACCGGCGACAGCCGCACCGGTGACTAAACGCATGACAGATACCAACGATTCCAAAAGCGTCGCTTCCCAGCCGGCCGCTGCATCCGCACCGCCGCCCAGTCCTCCTTATCTCGGGTCCGAGCCGCATGCGCGCCGCGGCGGCAGCGCGGCGCTGTGGTTCGTCATCGTCGTGCTCGGCTGCGCGGCCGGTGTCGGCGGCTACGCGTTGAACCGCAAGGTCGACCGGCTCGGCGATTCGTTCGTCGCGCGCCAGAAGACGCTCGATGCGCAGACGGCCGAGACCCGCATGAAGACCGAGCAGGCGCTTGCGAGCACGCATCAGGTCGACACGCAGCTCGCGCAGCTCGACGGCAAGCTCGCCGATGCGCAGAGCGCGCAGCAGGCGCTGCAACAGCAGTACCAGGACCTGTCGCGCAACCGCGATGCATGGATGCTCGAGGAAGTCGACCAGATGCTGTCGAGCGCGAGCCAGCAGCTGCAGCTGACGGGCAACACGCAACTCGCACTGATCGCGCTGCAGAATGCCGATGCACGCCTTGCGACGTCGCAGAGCGCGCAGGCTGTCACGGTGCGCAAGGCGCTCGCTCTGGACATCGAGAAGCTGAAGGCCGCGCCATCTGCCGACCTCACGGGCCTCGCGATCAAGCTCGACGACGCGATCGCGAAGATCGACACGCTGCCGCTGTCGGGCGAGGCGATCGTCCCGCACGCGACGCCGAAGGCCGCGCCGTCCGCCGCCGCGTCGTCGGTCGCCGCCGACACGCCGCGCTGGAAGGTGTGGTGGCATGACTTCTCGGCCGGCCTCGGCCAGCAACTGAAGGGCCTCGTGCAGGTGCGTCGGATCGACAACGCCGATGCGATGCTCGCGTCGCCCGACCAGGGCTACTTCGTGCGCGAGAACGTGAAGCTGCGCCTGCTCACCGCGCGGCTGTCGCTGCTCGCACGCAACGACAGCGCGATGAAGGCCGACCTGCACGCCGCGCAGGCGTCGCTCGGCAAGTATTTCGACCAGGCATCGAAGGACACGCAATCGGTCGAGGATCTGCTCAAGCAGGTCGACAGCGCATCGCTGACGGTCGCGGTGCCGAACCTGAACACGAGCCTGAACGCCGTTCAGCAGTTCAAGAGCCGGGGGTAACGATGACGCTTCGAGGAATCGTCTGGCTCGCGATCCTGTTCGCGATCGCCGTGGCACTTGCCACCATCGGCCATTTCGATGCGGGGCAGGTGCTGCTCGTCTACCCGCCGTACCGGGTCGACGTGTCGCTGAACCTGTTCGTGATCGCCATCGTCGTGCTGTTCATCGTCGTGTATGCGCTGCTGCGCATCGTGCGCAACATCTGGCGCATGCCGCAGCGGGTCGCTGCGTATCGCGCGCGTTCGCGTAACGAGAAGGCCCAGGCGTCGCTGCGCGATGCGATCGCGAACCTGTACGCGGGCCGCTTCTCGCGTGCCGAGAAGGCCGCGCGCGATGCGCTCGCGGTCGATGCGAACCAGGGCGCCGCGAGCCTCGTTGCCGCGACGGCCGCGCACCGGATGCACGAGTACGCGCGTCGCGACGACTGGCTGTCGAAGGTCGATGCGCCCGAGTGGCAGGACGCACGGCTGCTCGCGTCGGCCGACATGCGCGCCGACGCACGCGATGCGGATGGCGCACTCGCCGCGCTGGCCGACATGCAGGCGGGCGGCAAGCGTATTCATGCGCAACAGGTCGCGCTGCGCGCGCAACAGCAGTTGAAGAACTGGGCCGAGGTGCTCAAGCTCGCGAAGGCGCTGGAGAAGCGCGAGGCGCTGCATCCGGCCGCGGCCGTGCGGCTGCGCCAGCAGGCCGCGGAGAACCTGCTGCGCGAACGCCGGCACGATCCGGATGCGCTGCTCGAAGTGTGGCAGTCGCTGTCGCCGCTCGAGCGCCAGTCGCCGCGTCTCGCCGATCTCGCGGCTGACCTGCTGGTGCCGCTCGAGCGCCGCACCGAAGCGCGCCGCATCGTCGAGGACGCGCTCGCGCACAACTGGGATGCACGTCTGCTGCGCCGCTATCCGGACACCGCCGGCGGCGATGCGCTCCCGCTGATCCAGAAGGCCGAAGGATGGAAGAAGGATCACCCGGACGATGCCGACCTGCTGTTCGCGTTGGGCCGCCTCTGCCAGCAGCAGCAGCTGTGGGGCAAGGCGCAGTCGTTCCTCGAGGCGGCGCTGAAGCAGGCCGACAACGAGGCGCTGAAGGTGCGTGCGCACCGTGCGCTCGCGCGCCTGTTCGAGCATCTCGGCGAAACCGACAAGGCCGCCAGGCACTACCGCGAAAGCGCGCTCGCGATCACCGTGGTCTGACGCGCCGCTGCGTCCAGAGCCCCTAACGCCGATCGGCCTTCGGGGCTTTTTCGTCCGTTGCAAGCCGGCCCGAATGCGTTACGCGCCGAGCTTGCGCAGCATCACTTGTCGACCAGCCGTTTCGGCACCGACAGCGCGAGCAGCCCGCCGAGCACGAGGAACGCGGCGAGCATGTACATGCCCGCGTCGTTCGCGCCGGTCGCCTGCTTGAGCCAGCCCATCATGTACGGGCTCAGGAAGCCCGCGAGGTTGCCGATCGAGTTGATCATCGCGATGCCGGCGGCGGCGGCCGCGCCGCCGAGGAATGCGGTCGGCAGGCTCCAGAACAGCGGCAGCGTGGTCAGGATGCCCATCGTCGCGAGCGTGAGGCCGAGCATCGCGAGAGCCGTCTGATGCGCCCAGATCACCGACAGCACGAGGCCGAGCGCGCCGAACGCGGCTGGAATCGCCAGGTGCCAGCGTCGTTCGCGGCGCTTGTCTGCACTGCGCGCGATCAGGATCATCGCGACGACCGCCACCGCATACGGAATCGCCGACAGCAGGCCGATCATGAACGTGTCGACGACGCCGGTCGCCTTGATGATCGTCGGCAGCCAGAAGCCGACGCCGTAAAGGCCCATCACGAACGAGAAGTAGATGAGCGCCATCAGCCACACGCGCGGGCTCGACATCACCGTGCCGAGCGGCAAATCTTCCTTCGTCGCTTCTTCCGCTTCGACGTTGCGCGCGAGCAGCGCCTTTTCGTCGTCGGTGAGCCATTTCGCCTTCGAGATCCGGTCGTCGAGCGCGAAGAAGATGAGCACGCCGGCCAGCACCGACGGAATCCCTTCGAGCAGGAACAGCCATTGCCAGCCGTGCCAGCCGCTCACGCCGTTGAACGCCTTCAGGATGAATCCGGAGATCGGGCCGCCGATCACGCCCGACAATGCGACGGCCGTCATGAAGAACGTCGTCATCCGGCCGCGGCGGTGCGCGGGATACCAGTACGTGAGGTACAGGATCACGCCGGGGAAGAAGCCGGCCTCGGCGACGCCGAGCAGGAAGCGCATCACATAGAACATCGCCGGCGTCGTGACGAACATCGTCAGGATCGAGATCACGCCCCACGTCGCCATGATGCGCGCGATCCACACGCGTGCGCCGACCTTGTGCAGGATGATGTTGCTCGGGACTTCGAACAGAAAGTAGCCGAAAAAGAAGATCCCGGCGCCGAGCCCGTAGACGGTGTCGCTGAGGTTCAGGTCGCTCGCCATCTGCAGCTTCGCGAAGCCGACGTTCACGCGGTCGAGATACGCGACCACGTAGCACAGCAGCAGCAGCGGGGTGAGCCGCCAGGACACCTTGCGGTAGGTTGCTTCCTCGAATGCGCCGGACGAGCCCGGCAGCGACTGCGTCGATGTTGCCATGTTGTCTCCTGTCCTTTCTTGTGGTGGCCGGAGCCGGCGCGGCGGCGCCCGATCCGGGGTCGTGCGAGGCAATGCTCATGCGAAGATGCGGCGCCGGCCGGCATTGCCGGCGTGGCGCAATCACGGTCGTGCGGCTAGATGCAGCGCCCGCCGTCGACTTCGAGACAGACGCCGGTGATGAACTCGGCTTCGTCGGATGCGAGGTAAAGGGCCGCGTTCGCGATGTCCTGCGGCGTCGAGAAGCGGCCGAGCGGAATCGTCGCCAGGAACCGGCGGCGATTCTCGGGCGTGTCCTCGCAGCCCATGAACTCGGTCATCAGGGCCGTCTCGCCGAGCACCGGATTGATGCAGTTCACGCGGATCCGGTCGGCGCCGAGCTCGGCCGCGAGCGACTTGCTCGCGGTGATCATCGCGCCCTTCGTGCTGTTGTACCAGACGAGGCCCGGGCGCGGGCGCACGCCGGCCGTCGACGCGACGTTCACGAACACGCCGCCGCCCTGCGCGCGAAAGTACGGAACGAAGGTCTGCACGCTCCAGAACAGGCTTTTCATGTTGACGGCATACACGCGGTCGAACTCCGCTTCCGTGACGTCGAGCACCGGCTTGTTGCGGTGCGTGGTGCCGGCGTTATTCACGACGATCTGCACCGAATGGAAATCGTCGAGCGCGGCCTGCAGCAATGCGCGCCAGTCTTCGTCCCGCGACACGTCGCCCGCGACCGCGATGGCCTTGCCGCCCGCCAGCGCGATCTCGCTCGCGACGCGCTCGGCCGCCGCACCGTTCAGGTCGTTGACGACGACGTTCGCGCCTTCGCGCGCATACGTCTTCGCGATGCCTTCGCCGAAGCCCGAGCCGCCGCCCGTGACGATGGCCGTCTTGCCGCTCAACCGCATGGTGTGTCTCCTGGGTTGGATGAGTGCCTGGTGGGCCGATGCGGCCGGTCGCTGCCGGCCGTGCTCAGCCGTGCCGGATTGCGATCGTCTTCAGCGTGGTGAAGCCGTACAGCGCCTCGAAGCCTTTCTCGCGGCCGTGCCCCGAGTGGCCGACGCCGCCGAACGGCAATTCGACGCCGCCGCCTGCACCGTAGTTGTTGATGAACACCTGGCCCGCGCGCAGCCGGCGCGCGAGACGCATCTGGCGCGCACCGTCGCGCGTCCAGATGCCTGCGACGAGGCCGTACGGCGTGCCGTTCGCGAGCGCGACCGCTTCGTCTTCGTCGGCGAAGCGCATCGCGGCGAGCACCGGGCCGAACACTTCCTCCTGCGCGAGCCGGTGCGACGACGGCACGTCGCGCAACAGCGCGGGTGCCTGGTAGAAGCCGCTTTCGGGCGCGTCGGCGACGACCTGGCCGTGCGCGGCCATCGGAATGCCGTCGTGCTGCGCATCGGACAGGAAGTCCCACACGCGCTGCTGCTGCTTCGCGTTGATCAGCGGGCCGCAGTCGAGGTCCGCGCGGCTCGGGCCGACCCGCAGCCCGTTGAATGCGGTCGCGAGCCGTTCGAGGAGTGGTTCGTAGATCGCGCGCTCGATCAGCACGCGGCTGCCGGCCGAGCAGGTCTGCCCGCCGTTCTGCACGATCGCCGACACCAGCACGGGCAGCGCCGCTTCGAGATCGGCGTCGGCGAACACGATCTGCGGCGACTTGCCGCCGAGTTCGAGCGTGACGGGGACGTGGTTTTCGGCGGCCATCTGCGTGACCAGCTTGCCGGTCGCGGGCGAGCCGGTAAACGAGATGTGATCGATGCCGGGGTGGCGCGCGAGCGCGGCGCCCGCTTCATGGCCGTAGCCGGTGACGACGTTCAGCGCGCCGGCCGGCAACCCGGCTTCGGCGGCCAGCTCGGCGACGCGCAGCACCGACAGGCACGCGTCCTCGGCCGGCTTCACGACGCACGCGTTGCCAGCCGCGAGCGCCGCGCCGACGCTGCGCCCGAAGATCTGCATCGGGTAGTTCCACGGCACGATGTGACCGGTGACGCCGTGCGGCTCGCGCACGGTGAGCACCGTGTAGCCCGCATGATAGGGCAGCGTTTCGCCGTGCAGTTTGTCGGCGGCGCCCGCGTAGAACTCGAAGTAGCGCGCGAGCGCGGCCGCGTCTCCACGTGCCTGCTTCAGCGGCTTGCCGGTGTCGCGCGCCTCGATCGCGGCGAGTTCCTCGAGGTGGTCGGCGACGCGTGCGGACAGCCGCATCAGCACGCGGCCGCGTTCGGCGGCGCTTGCCGCGCCCCACGGGCCCGCGAACGCGTCGCGGGCCGCGGCGACTGCGCGCTCGATGTCGGGGGCCGTGCCGCGCGCGATCGTCGCGAACGGCTGGCCGTCGGAGGGATCGACGACGGGGATCGTTTCCAGTTGCGCGGGCAACGTCCATTCGCCCGCGATGAAGTGCTTCGCTTCTTCCATACCTGCTCCGGTCGACCCGAGTTAGCGCTTTGGCGCTGACCCGGATTCCATGCTTTGCGCTCGACGTGCAACGGGGCCAGTGGCCGGACATCGGGAACGATTATCGCGCCGATCGTCATCCGGACGCCACCGGTCGATTGGCTATAATGGCGCATTCCTTGCGGGGACGCCCGCGGCGGTGCATCGGCCGCGGCGCCCTGTCCCGAATTCCATCGACCAACAGAGAGCGCTCATGAGCTTCAACCATGTTCCGGCCGGCAAGGACCTGCCGCACGATTTCAACGTGATCATCGAGATCCCGGCGCAAAGCGACCCGGTGAAGTACGAGGCGGACAAGGAGCTGGGTCTCCTCGTCGTCGACCGCTTCATCGGTACCGGCATGCGTTACCCGGTGAACTACGGCTACATCCCGCAGACGCTGTCGGGCGACGGCGATCCGGTCGACGTGCTGGTGATCACGCCGTTCCCGCTGCTGGCCGGTTCGATCGTGCGCTCGCGCGTGCTCGGCATGCTGCAGATGACCGACGAATCGGGCGTCGACGCGAAGCTGGTCGCGGTGCCGCACGACAAGGTCTGCCCGATGACGGCCAACCTGAAGTCGATCGACGACGTGCCCGAGTACCTGAAGGACCAGATCAAGCACTTCTTCGAGCAATACAAGGCGCTCGAGAAGGGCAAGTGGGTGAAGGTCGAAGGCTGGGCCGGCATCGATGCCGCGCACAAGGAGATCACCGACGGCGCCGCCAACTACAAGAAGTAAAGCCGGCTTGCCGGCCTGACGGCCGGTTCGCCCGCCACGCAAGCCGCGCGTGCCTCCTCAGGAGGCCGCGCGGTTTTGTTTTTCGCGAGCAGAACGCTTCTTGCGCGCGGCAGCGGGTAGGGCGGCGGGAGGCGGGGCGTCCTTCGCACGTTTTGCCGGGGTTGCGCGGCGCGGCGTGGCAGCGGTGGCGGTGGCCTTCGCTGTCGGTGCACGGCTGCGCGCCGGTGCGCGAGCAGCGTCGTCGCGTCCGTTCGTGGCGGGCTTGCCGCCGGATGCTTTCTCGGCGAGCGACGATTTCGCGACCGGTTTGATCGGCTTCCCCGCTTTACCCGCTCTGGCCGGCGTGCCGCGCGTCGAGGTCTTTTTCGTTGGCGCATCGTCGCCGGTTTTCGCCCGCTTCGCGGCGGGTGCGGCCTTTGCCTTCTTCGGTGTCTTTCCTGTTTGCACGGCCTTCGCCGGTTTTTCGGCCTTCGCCGTCTTCTTCGGGACCCTCCCGGTTTCAGCCGATTCCGCCGCCTCGCCGGCGTTCTTCGCATTTACTTTCTTCCGCCCGCGCATGCTGGCCGCCACAACGGCCACATCGAAGTTCCCGTCGATCGACATCCCGGCCGGCAACACCGACTCGAGCGTCCGGATCCCTGCGGCGAGTTCGCGTTTCTGCGCGGCCGTGAGCCGTTTCACCCAGTATTCCGCGCGCGATGCGATCGACCGGTCGGGCAGCGGAAACGATGCGAGTACCGCACGCGGCTTGCGCGAGCGCGTGTAGCGTGCGCCCTTGCCGGCCGCGTGCTCGTCGAAGCGCGCGGCGACGTCGGTCGTGATGCCCGTGTAGACGCTGTCGTCGGCGCATTCGATCAGATACAGAAACCAGGACATGGAGGAGCGGCGGGATGCGAAGCCGCCAGTGTCTCAGAAAAGATCGGGCGAACCGCCGGATTTTGCGGCGGCAGCATATCGACCGGCGCGGCGGGGGCGTGTGCGGGCTCCGATCATCGGCCGGCACGACGGTACGCGCAACGACGCATGCTGCTCGTAACCTCACGCAGGCGCATGAACGGCCTCGGCCTCGGAGCGCACCCGGTTGCTGGTGCCTTTCAGCGAATCTCGCCACGAGCCGTGACGCATCGTAACGTGCGCGATGCGGCGCGAGCCGAATGGCGCATCGGTCGCCGGTGCATGGCCGCTACTCCGCGCTGCGCCGGAACGGATCGTGTTCGCGCAGCTCGTCGACGTACGCGTGAATATGTTCGGTCTCGCGTTCGAGAAAGCGCGCGACGGCGTCCGAGAATGCCGGGTGCGCGAGCCAGTGCGCGGAATGCGTGACGGTCGGCAGGAAGCCGCGTGCGAGTTTGTGTTCGCCCTGCGCGCCGCCCTCGAACGTATCGAGCCCGGCCTCGATGCAGAACTCGAGCAGTTGATAGTAGGCCGTTTCGAAGTGCAGGCAGGGCACGTGTTCGAGCGCGCCCCAGTAGCGACCGTACAGCGTGCCGCCGCCGTTCGCGCCACGCCGGTAGACGGCGAGCGAACTCGCGATCGGTTTGCCGTCGGCCTGCGCGATCACGAGCAGCAGGTTCTCGGGCATCGTCGCGCCGATCGCGCGGAAGAAGTCGAGATTCAGGTAAGGGCTCGAATAGTGTTCGCGGTAGGTCTGCCGGTAGCAACGCGAGAAGAAGCGCCAGTCGGCATCGGTGATCATGTCGCCGGTGAGCCGGCGGAACGTCACGCCCGCATCGTGCACCTTGCGGCGTTCCGCGCGGATGTTCTTGCGTTTTTTCTGCTCGAGCGTGCCGAGGAAGTCGTCGAAATCGCGGTAGCCGTCGTTGATCCAGTGAAACTGCACGCCTTCGCGCAGCATCATCCCCATCGATTCGAACAGTTGCGCTTCCTCGCCGGTCGGGAACAGCACGTGCAGCGACGACACGTCGCTCTGCTCCGCGAACGCGAGCAGTGTGGCCGCGAGCCGGCTGCGCGCATCGTCGTCGGCGGCGAGGAGGCGGGTGCCCTGGACCGGCGTGAACGGCACCGCGCACAGCAGCTTCGGGTAGTAGGACAGCCCGTTGCGCTGGTACGCGTCGGCCCATGCCCAGTCGAACACGTATTCGCCATACGAATGCTGCTTCGCATAGACGGGCGCGGCGGCCGCGAGCCGCCCCGTGTGCGCGTCGGTCAGCGTGACGAAATGCGGCGACCAGCCGGTGTCGTCGACTGCACAGCGCGCGACGTGCAGCGCGTCGAGGAATTCGTGGCGCAGGAACGGTGTCGGCTGCGCGTCGCGCTCGAGCAGCGCGTTCCATTCTTCGGCCGAGACCTCCGAGGGGGACGACAGGATGCCCGTGCGATAATCGATGCGTTCGTGTTTCAAGCGTAAATCCGTACTGTTGGATGCCGCCGGATGCGTGCCGCCGTGGCCTGCGTCCGGGACGATTTCGTCAGCCATTCAGGGCGCGCCGCCGGGCTGCGCCGATCCTGTCATGAAGACCCGACTCGCTCTCGCCCAGATCAACGTCACCGTCGGCGACTTCGCCGGCAACGTCGCGCGGATCGTCGCGGCCGCGCGCGCCGCGCACAACGATGGTGCGCAGCTGATGATCGCACCCGAACTCGCGTTGTCCGGCTATCCGCCGGAGGACTTGCTGCTGCGGCCGGCGTTCTACGCGGCGGCGGCTGCCGCGCTCGATACGCTCGCCGATGCACTGCGCGCGTTCGACGGGCTCGCGGTGCTGGTCGGCCATCCGTTGCGCGGGCCGGGCAGGGGTGCGGGCAGCAGCACCGGCGACGATGCGCGCACGCCAGCCGTCGATGGTAATGCAAACCGTCCAATCGAGCGCGGCGTGCCGCCGACCGACACCTACAACGCGGTGTCGCTGATCGTCGGCGGCGAGATCGTCGGCACCTATCGCAAGCAGGATCTGCCGAACGCCGACGTGTTCGACGAAAAACGCTATTTCGCGACGGACACCGAGCCGTTCGTGTTCGAGCTGAACGGCGTCAGATACGGCGTCATCATCTGCGAGGACGCGTGGCATGCATCGGCCGCGCAGATCGCGAAGGCGGCCGGCGCGCAGGTGCTGCTGATCCCGAACGGTTCGCCGTATCACATGGACAAGGAAGCGCTGCGCATCGACATCCTGCGCGCGCGGATTCGCGAGACCGGGTTGCCGATGGTGTACGTAAACCTCGTCGGCGGCCAGGACGAACTCGTGTTCGACGGCGGCTCGTTCGTGCTCGACGCACAGGGCGCGCTCGTCGCGAAGATGCCGCAGTTCGACGAAGGACATGCGATCGTCGAATTCGACGGCACGCGGCCGCTGCCTGGCGCGATCGCGCCCGATCTGCCGGTCGATGCGCAGGTCTATCGCGCGCTCGTGACCGGCGTGCGCGACTACATCGGCAAGAACGGTTTTCCCGGCGCGCTGATCGGGCTGTCGGGCGGTGTCGATTCGGCACTCGTGCTCGCCATCGCATGCGACGCGCTCGGGCCCGAGCGCGTGCGCGCGGTGATGATGCCGTCACGCTATACGGCCGACATCTCGACGACCGACGCGGCCGAGATGGCGCGGCGCGTCGGCGTGCGCTATGACGAGATCGCGATCGCACCGATGTTCGACGCGTTCCGCGCGGCGCTCGCGAACGAATTCGCGGGCCGGGCGGAAGATGCGACGGAAGAGAACATCCAGGCGCGTATCCGCGGCACGCTGCTGATGGCGCTGTCGAACAAGTTCGGCTCGATCGTGCTGACGACCGGCAACAAGAGCGAGATGGCGGTCGGCTACTGCACGCTGTACGGCGACATGGCCGGCGGTTTCGCGGTGATCAAGGACATCGCGAAAACGCTGGTTTACCGGCTCTGCCGCTATCGCAACGCGAGCGCCGACTTCGGGCCGCGCGACGTGATTCCCGAGCGGATCCTGACGCGCGCGCCGTCGGCCGAGCTGCGCGAGAACCAGACGGACCAGGACAGCCTGCCGCCGTACGACGTGCTCGACGCGATCATGCGGATGTACATGGAAGAGGACCGGCCGCTCTCGGAGATCGTCGCGGCCGGCTATGCGGAGGCCGACGTCGCGCGCGTGACGCGGCTCATCAAGGTCAACGAATACAAGCGCCGTCAGGCGCCGATCGGAATTCGCGTCACGCATCGCGCCTTCGGGCGAGACTGGCGCTATCCGGTCACGTCACGCTTTACCGAACGTCTCGACTGAGCCGCACGCCGCTGGCCGGCTTACGGCTTACAATCGGGATCGCGATTTTTCATCCAAACGAGCATCGAGGGACAACCATCATGAAACGCATCACCGCCATCATCAAGCCGTTCAAGCTGGACGAAGTCCGCGAAGCGCTCGCCGAAGTCGGCCTCACCGGCCTGACCGTGACGGAAGTGAAGGGCTTCGGCCGCCAGAAAGGGCACACCGAGCTGTATCGCGGCGCCGAGTACGTCGTCGACTTCCTGCCCAAGATGAAGATCGAGGTGGTCGTCGCGGAAGCGCAGGTCGACCAGGTGATCGATGCGGTGATCGGCGCGGCGCGCACGGGCAAGATCGGCGACGGCAAGATCTTCGTGTCGGACGTCGAGCGCGTGATCCGCATCCGCACCGGCGAAGAGAACGAAGCGGCGGTCTGAGCGCCGCATCCGGCAAGGGCTGCGCAAAACCGGCCCGCCAATAAAAAACGGTGCGATACCCGGTTGGGTACCGCACCGATACGCGCCTCTCGCAGCAGCGTGGAAAGTGTTGTCGAATCGCTCCTTGAACGGCGCCCGATCAGAACAGGTGCTGGATGCCGGCGTAGACGCCGGTCTGGCTGCCGCCCGGGTTCGGGTTGCCGGTCGACACGGCCGTGCCCGCGCCGTTCGCGTTCAGGCCGAAGTTGGCCGTCGAGCTGTTGCGTACGGTTGCGACCTGCAGGTCGAACAGTGTGCGCTTCGAGATGTTGTACGAACCGCCGACCGTATAGATGTTCGCGTTGCCGCCGCCGTGGTTCGCGTTCACGTGATACACGGCCGCGATCAGCGCTGCCGCCGGCGTTGCCTGCCACGTCACGCCGCCCCACACCTGCTGGGTGCCCGTCACGCCGGCGTTCACTGCCGGGCCGCCGCTGCCGTCCGCGCGCGATGCCTGGTAAGCCGCCTGCAGCTTGAACTGGCCGAGGAACACGTTCACGCCCGCGAAGTATTCACGCGAGTAGTTGAACACGTCCGAGAAGCGGCCGTTGCTGTCGCGCGTTTCGTCGTAGATGCCGCGCAACTGGAACAGCGAGTTCGTGTACGTGACCTGCGCGCCGGCTGCACGACCCGGCTGGCCGGCCGTCGTGTTGCCGTTGAAGCTCGTCGAGTTCGAGAACGAGAACTGGCCGTAGAAGTCGAGGCCGTAGAGCGACGGCGACTGGTACGACACGTTGTTGCTGGTCTTGTTCCAGTTGCGGCCGCGCACCAGCGAGGCCGTCGACCAGGCCGACTGGCCGAACGGGTCGAAGTCCCACACGCCGTTGGCGATCGCGAGTTCGCGACCCAGCAGCAGCGTACCGTAGTGGTCGTTGGAGATGCCGACGGTCGCGAAACGATCCCAGATCGAGCCGCTCGTGCCGAGGCCGCCGTTCATCGTGTTGAATGCGCCTTCGAGGTGGAACAGGACCTTGTTGCCGCCACCGATGTCTTCGCTACCCTTCAAGCCCCACAGGCTCGTGCCCCAGTCGCCGCTTTCCGCGCGCACTTGGTGGCCGTTTTGCAGGCCGTTCATGTACTCGATGCCTGCATCCAGGCGGCCGTACAGCGTGACGCTGCTCTGCGCGTGCGCCGTAA
Source organism: Burkholderia sp. Bp9016 (assembly GCF_003857765.1). Classification (NCBI taxonomy): domain Bacteria; kingdom Pseudomonadati; phylum Pseudomonadota; class Betaproteobacteria; order Burkholderiales; family Burkholderiaceae; genus Burkholderia; species Burkholderia sp. Bp9016. The sequence continues at coordinate 12,121 of NZ_QTPY01000008.1, read as the reverse complement.
CCACCCCAGCAGCCATCAGCGCGGCCGCGACCAAAGCTTTCTTCATCATCTCCTCCATACCCTGTCAAAAAGTCAACCCAGACTGCACGAGATGCCCGGCGCAACGAACGCCGGGCAAAAGCGAAAAGCGGGATAACCAGGGAGACCTCGTGCAGGGCCGGTAAGCGCGGCACGCGGGCAAGCGGACGGAAAACCGTTGAATGGTCCCGCGCAGCCGGGTCGGCTTGCGGGGTCTCCTTGTTGTGTCGTGAAGCTAAACTACATTTCACGAACTTCGTTTTGCTACTTTGGTTACTAATTTAGCAAAAATACAATTTTGTGGCGATGGAAATCGTTGTTTGACTAACACCTGTCGCCAAATTGCCATGCAACAGAGGGGGCGGAGGGGCGCGGCGAGCCCGCAGATGGCCGGAAAACCCTTGTCGGACAAGGGAGACACGGATTCCGCGGCCATGGGTCAAGGATTGCCACTATTGACGTCACCGGGGCACCGGCGTAAGCGCCGGAGAGATGAAATTAGTAAGTATTTCGTAATAAGTTGACGGCGGGCTGGCGGCGTTGCGTCGTGCCTGAAACGCCCGGGTGGCCGTGGCACGTCGCCTGCCGGAAGGCGCGTCCGGATTAACCGGGTGTCGGCCGGGCGTCGAGCAACTGCGCGCGAATCCACCGGTGCGCATCGGTGCGCGCGTGCTTCGCGTGCGAATAGACCTTCACCGTGTAGCGCGGGATCTCGAACGGCGCGGGGAAGATGCGGATCGGCGCCGCACGGCGCAGCGCCTGCGCGGCGCGGTTCGGTATGGTCATCAGCAGCGACGATTCCGCGATCACGAACGGGGCGGCCAGCACGCTCGGCAACTGCACGGCCACCTGCCGCTCGACGCCGAGCCGGTCGAGCACGTAGTCGACGACGCCGCGCGACTCGTTCCACGGCGTGACGACCAGGTGGCGCGCCGCGAGGTACTGGTCGAGCGTCAGCCGCCGGTGAAGGTCCGGATGCCGCGCGCTTGCGATGACCACGTAGTCGTCCGAGAACCAGTCGAAATCCTCGATGCCGGGCGCGTCGGCCGTCGATTCCTCGTGATAGCCGAGCGCGAAATCGATGCGTCCGGCGGCGAGTTCGTCGACGGATATCTTGCGCTCGGAATGGACGACCCGGATGCGCAGGCGCGGCGCGATGCGTTCGATACGCGTGAGGAACGCCGGCAGCACCGCGAATGCCGTGTAGTCGCTCGCGGCGAACACGAACGTGCGGTCGCTTTGCGCGGGATCGAAACGGCGTGCGCGGGCGAGCCCTTTCGACATCGTGTCGAGCGCGTCGCCGGCCCATGTAGCGATGTCGTCCGCGCGCACGGTCGGCTGCATTTCGTTGCCGAGCCGCACGAACAGCGCATCGCCGATCGCGTCGCGCAGCCGCGCGAGCGCATGGCTCAGCGCGGACGGACTCATCGCCAATTCGTGCGCGGCAGCGGTGACCGACCGGTGTCGGTACAACGCGTCGAACGCGAGCAGCAGGTTCAGGTCGAGGCGGCGCAAATCGGGATGCATGGCTTTCATGTTTTGATGAAGAAACTGCACTTCCTGCAGTGGAGCCATGAACGTAGCATGTCGATCTGACCTGCGCCAGCGCGATTGCGCGGGCGTTGCATCCCGTTTCCGGCCAGAGCCGAAGGAGGGCTCACACCGTGCAAATCGATATCCGTCCCGCCACCGTCGCCGACGTGCCGCAAATCCTGCGTTTCATCACCGAGCTGGCCATCTACGAGAAGGCCGAGCATGAAGTGATCGCGACGCCCGCGTCGCTCGAGCGCAGCCTGTTCGGCGAAGGCTCGCCGGCGCGCGCGCTGATCTGCGAGGTCGGCGGCGAGCCGGCCGGCTTCGCCGTGTATTTCTTCTCGTACTCGACGTGGCTCGCCCGCCAGGGGCTGTATCTCGAGGATCTGTACGTGTCGCCGCGCTTTCGCGGCGCGGGCGCGGGGCTGCGGCTGCTGAAGGCGCTTGCGCGGATCGCGGTGGATTCGGGCTGCGGGCGTTTCGAATGGAGCGTGCTCGACTGGAACGAGCCGGCGATCCGCTTCTACGAAAGCGTCGGCGCGGCGCCGCAGAACGAATGGGTGCGTTACCGGCTCGCGGGCGATGCGCTGCGCGCGTTCGCCGATGGCACATCGTTCGACGCCGCGTAAACGCAAAACGGGCGCCGGACGGCGCCCGTTTTGCGTATCGCGATGCGTGCGTTTACTTGAGGCTGCCCGACAGGAACCCGCGCAGGCGCTCGCTCTTCGGGTTGGCGAACACTTCCGACGGCACGCCTTCTTCTTCGACGCGCCCCTGGTGCAGGAACATCACGTGATTCGACACGTTGCGCGCGAAGCCCATCTCGTGCGTGACGACGATCATCGTGCGGCCTTCCTCGGCGAGCTTCTGCATCACCTTCAGCACTTCGCCGACCAGTTCCGGATCGAGCGCCGACGTCGGCTCGTCGAACAGCATCACGTCCGGATGCATCGCCAGCGCGCGCGCGATCGCCACACGCTGCTGCTGGCCGCCCGAGAGGTGCGACGGATACTGCTTCTCGACGCGCGGCGCGAGGCCGACCTTCTCGAGATATTGGCGCGCGCGATCCTCGGCTTCCTTCTTCGGGATGCCGAGCACGTTCACCGGCGCTTCCATCACGTTCTCGATCACGTTCATGTGCGACCAGAGATTGAAGTGCTGGAACACCATCGACAGCTTGGTGCGCACGCGCTGCAACTGCTTCGGGTCGGCGGCGCGCAGTGCGCCCGTCTTGTCCTTCGTGGTACGCACTTCCTCGCCGTCGACGACGATGCGGCCCGCGTTCGGCTGCTCGAGGAAGTTGATACAGCGCAGCATCGTGCTCTTGCCGGAACCGGACGAGCCGATCACGCTGATCACGTCGCCCGAGTTCGCCTTCAGCGACACGCCTTTGAGTACCTCGTTGTCGCCGTACCGCTTGTGCAGATCGTCGACGAAAAGCTTCTGGGTCTGGGGATTCATCAATAGTCCTGCGAAAACTTACTTGCCTTGCGGGCGCAGATACGCGAGCCAGCGACGCTCGGCCTGGCGGAACAGCCACACGAGCGTGAACGAGATCACGAGATAGAGCAGGGCGGCGATGCCGAATGCGTGGAACGACATGTAGGTCGCCGAGTTCACGTCGCGGGCGATCTTCAGGATGTCCGGCACGGTCGCGGTGAAGGCCACCGTGGTTGCGTGCAGCATCAGGATCACTTCATTGCTGTAGAGCGGCAGCGAGCGGCGCAGCGCGGACGGCAGGATCACGCGGCGATACATCGTGAACGTGGACATTCCGTACGCGCGCGCGGCCTCGATTTCGCCGTACGACGTCGACTTGATCGCGCCGGCGAAGATCTCGGTGGTGTACGCGCAGGTGTTCAGCGTGAACGCGAGCAGCGTGCAGTGCATCCCGTCACGGAAGAACGAGTCGAGCAGCGGCGTGCCGCGCACGAACTGCAGGCTGTAGAGGCCCGTGTAGCAGAGCAGCAGCTGCACGTAGAGCGGCGTGCCGCGGAACACGTACGTGTAGAGCCACACCGCGCCCGACAGCCACTTCTTCTTCGACACGCGGGCTACCGCGAGCGGCACCGACAGGCAGAAGCCGAGGCCGATCGACACGACCAGCAGCCACAGCGTGATCGCGACACCGGTGATCCGGAAACCGTCGGTGTACAGATAGTTGCGCCAGTATTCTTGGATGAGTTCGATCATAGGTCAGCCTTGCGGACACCGGTCGAGTAGCGCTTTTCGAGCCACATCAGCACGAAGTTCGAGATCGTGGTGATGGCGAGATAGACCGCACCGGCGATCAGCGTGAAGAAGAAGAACCGCAGCGTGCCCTTGCCGGCGTCCTGCGACGCCTTCACGACGTCTGCGAGGCCGATGATCGACACGAGCGCGGTCGACTTCACGAGCACCTGCCAGTTGTTGCCGATACCCGGCAGCGCGAAGCGCATCATCTGCGGAAACATGATCCGCGTGAACACCTGCCAGTTGGTCATCCCGTATGCGCTGCCGGCCTCGAGCTGGCCGCGCGGCACCGACAGGAAGGCGCCGCGGAACGTCTCGGTGAAGTACGCGCCGTAGATGAAGCCGAGCACGAGCACGCCGGCGAGGAACGGGTCGATGTCGATCTGATCCCAGCCGAGCGCATCGGTCGCCATGTTCAGCCAGATCTGCAGGCTGTAGAACAGCAGCAGCATCAGCACGAGGTCGGGCACGCCGCGGATCAGCGTCGTGTAGACGGTTCCGGCGCCGTTCGTGAAGCGGTTGCGCGACAGTTTCGCGCCCGCGCCGAGCAGGCCCAGCAGGAACGAAAGCGCGAGCGAAAGCACCGCCAGTTTGACGGTTTGCCAGGTGCCCGCGAGGATCAGCGGGCCGTAACCTTCTAGAAACATGTGTGGTCCCTGGTGTGGTCCCTGAGGGCGCACGCGGTGCGCCGCGAAATACGCGTCCGCCAAGTTGCGCGGAACGCCCCGTGCGTATCATGCCGTCCGCCCCGGCAACGGTGCCGGGCAGGCCCGTCGCGCGAGCGCGGGCGAGGGGGCGGGCGGCGCGTGGTTGACTGCCTGTACTGCCCGGACGCGGGGCCGCCCCCGCATCCGTTCCCGTCATTGTCGGCGCTCAGCGGGCCGAGTAGACGCTGAATGCGAAATACTTGTGCGACAGCCGGTCGTAAGTGCCATCCTTGTGCATGTCGGCCAGCGCCCTGTTGATCTTGAGCTTCAGGTCCGTATCGTCCTTGCGCAGGCCGATCGCGGTGCCGTCGCCGATCGTTTTCGGATCCTTCACTTCCGGCCCGGCGAACGCGAAGCCCTTGCCGCGCGGCGTGCGCAGGAAGCCGTAGTCGGCCTGCAGTTCGTCCTGCAGCGTCGCGTCGAGGCGGCCCGAGCCGAGATCAGCGTAGACCTGATCCTGGTTCTGGTAAGGAATGATCGTCACGCCCTGCGGTTCCCAGTACGCCTTCGCGTACGATTCCTGCGTGGAGCCCTGCTCGACACCGACACGCTTGCCCTTGAGCGACGCGACCGTCGGCAGCAGCGGCGAGCCGGTCTTCGCGATCATCCGTGCCGGTGCGTCATACACCTTGTCGGAGAAGTCGATCTGTTCGCGACGCTTGTCCGTGACGGTCAACGACGACACGATGATGTCGTACTTCTTCGCCTTCAGCGCGGGGATGATCCCGTCGAGATCCTGCGAGACCCACACGCACTTCACGTTGATCCGCTTGCAGATTTCCTTGGTGAGATCGACGTCGAAACCGACGATCTCGCCGCTCGGCGCGGTCGACTCGAACGGCGGGTAGCTGGCATCGACGCCGATCCGCACGGTCTTCCACTCCTTCGCGAAGGCGCTGCCCGCCACGAGGGCGAGGGCGGCGCACAGGGCGGCCTTCTTCATTTCCATCCTTTTGTCGCTCACTTCCGGGAGGGCGCTCGCGGCCGGTCGGGCCGGGCGCCGCGGCGTATTCTAGACGGCCAAAATTCGTGTTTCGGCGCGCTGGCAACGGCGCCCGCCGGACGGGCGAACGCCAAAAGGGCGGTATTTTACCCGAACGCGATACCCGGAAAACGGCAATCCGGTCGACCGGTCGATTCTTCGATTCGGCCGTTGCGGCAATCGTGGTATTCGCAACGAGTATCGCGCCGATTGAGCTCGTGAGTGCAACGATGCAGTGCGCGGAAAGCGGATTGTGGCGTGGCCGCGCCGCCCCTACAGTGCAGGTAAACCCGACAAAGAACATCTGCCTGCCGGAGTGCCCGCCCCATGTTTCAGATTCGCCGCGCCGCCGACCGTTGCCACACGCGCCAGGGCTGGCTCGAATCGAGCCACAGCTTCCCGCTAGCCGGCCATGCCGGGGCCACGCATCCGCCGTTCGGGGCGCTGCGCGTGCTGAGCGAGGACCGGATCGCGCCGACTCGTGGCTTCGGCATGCAGCCGCGCCGCGACCTCGAAATCGTCACCTATGTGCTGGACGGCGCGCTTGCGCATCGCGACAGCCTGGGCAACGGCGCGATCGTGCGGGCTGGCGGGATTCAGCGGATGAGCGCGGGCACGGGACTCGTGCACAGCGAGACCAACGCGTCGTGCCACCGCGCGCTGCATCTGCTGCAGATCTGGCTGCAGCCGGCCGAGCGGGGCGGGCGGCCGGGCTACGCGGAACGGCGTTTCGCCGACGACGAGAAGCGCGGCCGGCTGCGGCTGGTGGCGTCGCCGGATGGCGACGACGGCGCGTTGTCGATGCGCGCCGACGCGCGGATCTTCGCGGGGCTGATCGACGGGGACGAGGAGACGGCGTTCGACGTGCGGGCCGGGCGCAGTACCTATGTGCACGTGGCGCGCGGCGACGTGGAAGTCAACGGTCATGCGCTGGGCACGGGCGACGGCGTGCGGATCGCCGGGGTGGACGCGGTCGCGTTCGCGCGCGGCCGGGCGGCCGAGGTGCTGCTGTTCGACGTTGCCTGAAATGAAATCGGGGACGCGGGCCGGATGCCCGAGTCCCCGTCGGTGCCACCCCGGGAGGGCGGCCTGCCGGCTTACTGCGCCGGCGCCGATGCGGCCTTGGCCGCGCGATGCTGCTGCCAGTGCTCCTTCATTTTCTCGTGGCGCTGCTCCATCCGTGCGAACTGCTGCTTCAGCGCGGTGCTGACGGTGGTCTTCTGCTGGTCGTTCAGCCCGTTGTAGAACGCGAGCCAGGCGGCCGAGCTCTGTTCGCGCAGCTGTGCATTCTGCTGTTCGGCCTGCTGGCGGGCCGCGTTCATCGCGCTCAGGTCGAGGATCGGCTGGTTCTGCTGAGCCTTGAACTGCTCGCGCATCTGCTCGTGGCTCTTGCGCATCGCCTCGTGGTTCTGCTTCATCGTGTTGACGGCCGTCTGCCATTGCTGTTCCTGCGACGCGTTCAGCTTCAACTGATCGTGCAGCTTCATGATCACGCCGAACGGGCCGCCGTCGTGGCCGTGCATGTGATGCATGCCGGGGCCGCCTTGCGGGGGCATGTTGTTGGGCTGCGCGGCTTGCGCGGTGCCGAATGCGAGAGCGAGCACGGTAGCGGCCGCGATGGCCACGCGGGAAGTCTTCTTATACATTTCAGAAACTCCTTGTATCCAAAGGGTCCGGCGATGCGGTGCGCGGGGTGGCCCGTGTGCCGCATCCGGTAAGAGGCAGGTTAGCGGCGCAAACCTCGGCCGGTGTTACGCGGGAAGCCTGCCGGGTTACGGCGCATTACAGTTGCCTTGCGCGGTAACCCGCAGTAACCCTTTCGTCCCTTTGTTTCGTTCTTTGACTCCGCGCTCGCGCGGTAAACTTCAAGCCATGACTACCCAGATCCTCATCGTCGACGACGACCAAGAACTCCGAGACCTGCTGCGCGACTATCTCGTGCGCCAGGGGATGGAAGTGTCCGTGCTGCACGACGCGGCGACGCTCGAGAAGCGCCTCGAGCGCGAGCGGCCCGACCTGATCGTGCTGGACCTGATGATGCCGGGCGTCGACGGCCTGACCGCGCTGCGCCAGTTGCGCGCGGCCGGCGACGACATCCCCGTGATCATGCTGACCGCCCGTGCGGACGACGTCGACCGCATCGTCGGGCTGGAGCTCGGCGCCGACGACTATCTCGGCAAGCCGTTCAACCCGCGCGAGCTGCTGGCGCGCGTGCAGGCCGTGCTGCGCCGCCGCCGCGCGACGCCGTCGGCCGCCGCGCCCGAGCAGCGCGAGCCGTTCGCATTCGGCCGTTTCGTGCTCGACTTCCAGGCGCGCACGCTGTCGGTCGACGGCAAGCCCGCAACCCTGTCGAGCAGCGAATTCGCGCTGCTGAAGATCTTCGTGAACCACGCGCTGCGCACGCTCACGCGCGAGCGGCTGCTCGAGCTGCTGCACGGGCCGGAGTACGACGGCACCGACCGCGGCATCGACGTCCAGGTGTGGCGTCTGCGCCGTATCCTGGAAACGGATCCGTCGACGCCGCGTTTCATCCAGACGGTCCGCGGGCGCGGCTACGTGTTCGTGCCCGACGGCGAGGCCCATGCGCAAACCCATTGATTCACTGTTCGGGCGACTGGCGTTGCTGGTCGTCGGCGTTCTGCTCCTGTCGCATTTCGCGTGGTTTTTCGCGATGCGGCTCGAGCGCAGCCAGATGCAGACGCGCTATGCGGTCGAAGAGGCCGCATTCCTCGTCGACGCGGTACGCCAGCACGTCGAGCGCACGCCCGATCAGCCGCTGCCGTCGCGCGTGCGGCTCGTATCGCCGGACAGCCCCGATGTGCCGAAGAGCGGCGACTCGAACATGCCGGCGCCGCTCAAGCGTTTCCGTGACGACGTCAGCGAGCGAATGCCCGCGGGCACCCGGGTCGAGATTGGCCAGCCGGGCCATCCGCCGGTGCTGTGGGTCAAGGAGCCGACCGACCGCAACTGGATCGTGGTGCCGGTGCAGCCGTTGCGCCCACCGCGCTCGCTCGACGGGATGCTGTTGTGGCTCGGCACGATTTTCTCGGCCGGCGTGATCGCAGCGCTGTTCGCGGCGTGGCAGCTTCAGCAACCGTTGCGCTCGCTCGCGCGCGCCGTCGCGCGCTTCGGCCGTGGCCAGCCGGTGCCGCCGCTGCGCGAGCGCGGCCCGCGCGAGCTGCGCCAGCTCACGCACGGCTTCAACCAGATGGTGGAGCAGGTGTCACAGGCCGAGAGCGACCGCGCGGTCATGCTCGCGGGCGTCGCGCACGACCTGCGCACGCCGCTCGCGCGGATGCGCCTGCGGGCGGAAATGATGGATGACGCGCGTTTGCGCGACGGCGTCGTGCGCGATGTCGACTCGATGTCGCACATCGTCGACCAGTTCCTCGTGTTCGCGCACGGTGGGGCGGACCGCAGCGAGCCCGTGCCGGTCGACCAGACCTGCGAGCGGATCGCGCGCACCTATCGGGCGGTCGCGCCGAACGCGCCGACGGTCCAGACGCGTCTCGCGGCCGATCCGGGCTTCCGTCTGCCGACCGCGACGCTCGACCGGATCCTGTCGAATCTGCTCGACAACGCGCATGCATATGGCGCGCCGCCCGTGCTCGTCGAGACGGTGCGCACGTCGGCCGGCTATGTCCTGTCGGTCAGCGACAGCGGTGGCGGGATCGCGCCGCGCGACCTCGCGGCCGCGACGCGGCCGTTCGTGCGTCTCGACCCCGCGCGCGGCGGGAACGGCCACAGCGGACTCGGGCTCGCGATCGTCGAGCGGCTGGTCGTCAGGCTGGGCGGGGCGTGCGAGATCGGCAACCGTCCCGAGGGCGGCCTGCGCGTGGCGATGACGTTCCCGTTCGACGTGGTGCCGAAGGACGAACTTCACGCACAGGCGGCGTAAGCGGCGTAAGCGGCGCCTGCCGGGCAGGCGCCGCGCGGCATCATTCGCCGAACAGCGTGCCGAGCGTCTCGGCGGCATTGCTGTCGATGGTGTTGTAGGTCACGCTCGTGGCCTCGAAGATATAGACGGTCGTGTAGCGGCCGAGGCGCTCCAGGATTTCCTCCTGCAGCGATTCCGGCACGACGTTCATGTTCAGGTACCACGCCGTCGACGACAACCGCGTCTGGAACGACCCGTATTCCTGCATCAGCTCGTAGAACGCGTCGGCATCCTGATCGCGGCAGACGATCACCAAATTTCCTGCCATTCCCTTCCTCCCGCTGGTCGAACGATCCCTAGGGGCTGTCTGTCGGCAGACTCTAAGGGCTAGCCCCGATCATACCTGCTTCACCGCATTCGTCCGCTGACGTGCGGCATGGTTTGCGTTCACGTGCGCCGGGCGGGTTCACGGCCGGCCCGGATCACGGCATAATTCGGGGCCTGCATGCCGGCCGACCGACTGCGGCCGGGTTGCTCCGCACCGCGCGCCACCGTCCGCCCGCGCGCCGGGCACGAACCGTGCGGCGGCCGCGCGTCGCCCCGTCCCCGGACGGTTGTACCTGAAATACAGGTTGGTGTAGTGTCGTGCCGTCGCGGCCTGACTCGGCCGCCGGGGCGCAGCTTGCACGCACGGCGCGTCGCGCCGGCGTGAAATCGTGAATCCATCGAATTACCGCGTCGAATTACCGCGCCCGAGCGCTTTGCCATGAATCAACATCGTTTGCCTGCTTCGTTCGGCCTTACCGGGGAGGGCGCCTGATGGACGTCGGATTCTTCAATCCGAACCGGACCGCCAACGCGTCTGCTTGGCGCGTCCTGCCGAACCGGTGGGATTTCATCGCGTTTCCGCTGATCATCTGCCTGATCGCGATGGCGGTCGTCGGTTTCCATGAAACGATGGCGCCGATCGGTGTACTGCAGACGCAGAAGATCTCGCTCGATCCGTCGAACCTGCCCGAATACGCGTTGCGCACCACGCTGCGGATGCTCGCCGCGATGATCGCGTCGCTCGTGTTTACGCTGGTCTACGGCACGCTCGCCGCGAAAAGCCGGCGAGCGGGCATGGTGCTGATCCCGATCCTCGACATCCTGCAGTCGGTGCCGGTGCTCGGCTTCATCTCGTTTACGGTCACGTTCTTCCTCGCGCTGTTCCCGAGCCGGGTGCTCGGCGCCGAGCTCGCGGCGATCTTCGCGATCTTCACGAGCCAGGCGTGGAACATGACGTTCAGCTTCTACCAGTCGCTGCGCACCGTGCCGCGCGACCTGGACGAAGTGTCGCGCGGCTTCCACCTGACGTCGTGGCAGCGCTTCTGGAAGCTCGAGGTGCCGTTCTCGATGCCGGGCCTGATCTGGAACATGATGATGTCGATGTCGGGCGGTTGGTTCTTCGTCGTCGCATCGGAAGCGATCACCGTCGGCAACCAGACGATCACGCTGCCGGGCATTGGCGCATATCTCGCGCAGGCCATCTCGGACAAGAACCTCGGCGCGATCGGCTGGGTGATTCTCACGATGACCGTCGTGATCCTCGCTTACGACCAGTTCCTGTTCCGCCCGCTGATCGCGTGGGCAGACAAGTTCCGGATGGAGAACACCGCGTCGGGCGATGCGCCGCAATCCTGGCTGCTCGACCTCGTGCGTCGCACGCGCCTGATCCATCAGCTGCTCGTGCCGGCCGGCTGGTTCTTCGCGAAAGCCGCGCGGATCCCGCTGCGCCTGCCGCTGTCGGGTGCGATGCGCTTCTCGCTGCCGAAAGTCGAGAAGAAGGCATCGCGCACGGTCGACATCGCGTGGGCGATCCTCATGTTGATCGGCACCGCCTATATTGTGTGGCGCGTCATCAGCTTCGTATCGACCGGCGTGACGATGGCCGAAGTCGGCCACGTGCTCGTGCTCGGGCTCATCACGCTGCTGCGCGTGGTCGTGCTGATCGCGATCGCTTCCGTGATCTGGGTGCCGATCGGTGTATGGGTCGGGCTGCGTCCGAAGCTGGCCGAAAAGCTGCAGCCGCTCGCGCAGTTCCTCGCCGCGTTCCCGGCCAACCTGCTGTTCCCGGTGTTCGTGATCGTGATCGCGCGCTTCCATCTGAACCCGGACATCTGGCTGTCGCCGCTGATCGTGCTCGGCACGCAGTGGTATATCCTGTTCAACGTGATCGCTGGCGCGACGTCCTATCCGAACGACTATCGCGAGGCCGCGACGAATTTCCGCATCCGCGGCTGGCAATGGTGGCGGCAAGCGATCCTGCCGGGCATCTTCCCGTACTACGTGACGGGCGCGATTACCGCATCGGGCGGCGCGTGGAACGCGAGCATCGTGTCGGAAGCCGTACAGTGGGGCAACACCAGGATCGAGGCGCATGGCCTCGGCGCGTACATCGCGCAGACCACCGCCGCCGGCGACTTCCCGAAGATCATCCTGGGCATCGCCGTGATGTCCCTGTTCGTCACCCTGTTCAACCGCCTGCTGTGGCGCCCGCTGTATGCCTTCGCCGAAGCGAAGCTGCGGCTCGACTGAGACCGATTGAGAGCGAAACGCGATGCACAATCCGAATGCTGTAAACGCCCCCGTCCAGACGTCCCAGCCGCCGCGCCTCGGCGAGGAAATCCTGCGCGTCGACCACGTGAACCGCGGTTTCAACAAGACGCAGGGCGAACTGCTCGTGCTCGACGACGCGAACCTGTCGCTGCGCGAAGGCGAGATCGTCGGGCT